>JAPLAT010000321.1 GCA_026393175.1 Pseudonocardiales bacterium | reverse complement strand
ACGCCGGCGAACCGGGCCACCTCGTCGCGCAGCTCGCGGTAGGTGAAGGTGCGCTGCGTGCCGGTGACGGGGGAGTCGTGGACGAGCGCGGGCTGGTCGCCGCGACCGGCGTCGACGTGCCGGTCCAGCGCGTTGTGGCAGACGTTGAGCTCGCCGTCGGGGAACCAGCGGTAGAACGGCGGGCGGGAGCCGTCGAGGGCCTTCGTCGGCGCGACGTGCCAGTCGACGGCCTGCGCGGCGTCCAGCCAGAAGCGCTCCGGGTCCTCCACGCTCGCGCGGAACACCTCGTCGTACTCGCCCACGTCGCCCACCCTTCCGTCCCGCGGAGCTCTCCCGAGCGCCGTCGCGCGACCCTAGCGCCGCCCCGGGCCCCGCGCCCCGTCCGGACGGTGGGCGTTCGCCGGGGTTCCACCCTCCCGGGTGAGCGGCGGGCGCGTCCCGGCGACGACACGCGGGATCGACGGAGCGTCAGGTCGCCTCTACGTACCGTGACCACCCGATCGGCGGACTCACGAACGGGGCACGCGGCTCGTTCGACCCTACGTAACGGATCGACTACCACCCGTCCGTGTCCGGGTGTCGGTCACGTGTGGGGGTCGGTCGGCGATGAGACTTCCGCGGGCCCGGACGGGCCCGGGGGCGAGGAGGAGACGGGTGCGAGCCAGGACGACGGCGGCGCGGCTCGGGGCG
Source organism: Pseudonocardiales bacterium (assembly GCA_026393175.1). GTDB lineage: Bacteria > Actinomycetota > Actinomycetes > Mycobacteriales > Pseudonocardiaceae > Pseudonocardia. Next base: position 1,647 of record JAPLAT010000321.1, on the reverse strand, counting down.
CGGGTCGGGGGCGCGTTGCGCCTGCTGGTCGCCGGCACCGCGCTGGCCTGCCTGCTCGGTGCGGCCGCGCTGTCCGGCTCCTCCGGGGGCGAGGTGGCACCCGCGGCGAGCCTCGACCCGGTGTGCGGCCCCCGCTGGGTCACGGCGTGGCACGCCGCCGCGCAGCCCGCCGCCCCCGCGGACCCCGCCGCCGCCCCCGTCCTCGCCGGGCGCACGGTGCGGATGGTCGTGCAGCCCCAGGTCACCGGCTCCCAGGTGCGGGTCCGGCTGTCCAACGCCTACGGCACGGTCCCGATGCACGTCGGCACGGCGTCGGCCGGGCGCTCGGACGGGGCCGCGGGCGTCGTCCCCGGGACGCTGGCGCAGCTGTCGTTCGCCGGGCGGCCCGACGTCGTCGTCGCGCCGGGGGCCGAGGTGCTCAGCGACCCCGCCCCGGTGGTGGCCGAGGCGGGCTCCCCGCTCGCGGTCAGCCTGTTCCTGCCCGCCCCGCCCGACGTCCTCACCCAGCACGACGTGGCGCTGGAGACCTCCTACCTGTCCGGCGCGGGCGACGCCGCCCTCGACCCGGCGGGCACGGCGTTCGTCACGCCGGTGGGCTCGTGGCTCGTGCTCACCGGGCTGGACGTGCTGGCGCCCCGCCCGGTCAACGCCGTCGTCGCCGTGGGCGACTCGATCACCGACGGGGTCGGCAGCCCGGCCGGGGCCGACGAGCGGTGGTCCGACGCCCTGTCGCGGCGGCTCGTCGCCGCCGGTGGGCCGGCGCCGATGGCGGTGCTCAACGCCGGGATCTCGGCCAACCGGCTCCTCGCGGGTGACGGCCGTGGCGAGGCCCCGCTGGCCCGCTTCGACCGCGACGTCGTCGGCAGCGGGGCCACCGACGTCGTCCTGCACATCGGCACGAACGACATCGCGGCGGGCCGCGGCGCCGACGAGATCGTCGCCGGGCTGGTGGCCTACGCCGAACGTGCCCGCGCGGCCGGGACCCGCGTCGTCCTGACCACGATCACGCCGTCGCACGCGGGGGCGCACGGCACCCCGGAGGCCGTCGCCGTGCGCGACGCCGTCAACGCGTGGGTGCGGGCGCACGGCACCGAGCACGCCGACGGGGTGGCCGACTTCGCCGCCGCCGTCGCCGACCCGGCCGACCCGGCCCGGCTCGCCCCGGCCTTCGACTCCGGCGACGGGCTGCACCTGTCCGCCGCGGGCTACCGGGCCCTCGCCGACGCCCTCGACCCCGCCCAGCTCAGCGGCAGCCCCTGCCTCGCCGACGGCACCCCGGCCCGGGTCCTGGTATCCGCCCCCTGAGCCCGACTCGCGCACCGCGAGACCCCGACTCGCGCACACTCACGCCCCGACTCGCGCACGCCCAGGCCCCGACTCGCGGGTGGGGGCCGTCTGCCCCCGCGAGTCGGGGTCTGGGTGCGCACGAGTCGGGGGCGCCGGACGGGGACGGGACGGGCCGGGGTCCTCCGACGGTGGGGCCGCGTCAGCGGCGGCGGAGGCGGCTCAGGGGGCCGCTGCGGCGCTTCTCGGCCTCGGCGACGACGGCCATCGGGCCGGTCGGGGTGTCCTCGCGGTCCAGCCGCTCGACCACCCAGTCGACGGCCAGTGCGCCCGGCGAGACGCCGCGCTCCTCGGCGAACCGGC
>JAPLAT010000481.1 GCA_026393175.1 Pseudonocardiales bacterium | reverse complement strand
GGGCGGTGGGCACCGCGGGGGGCGGGCACGCCGTGCACCGGCGACGGCGGGGCGCCCCGGCCCTCGTGGCCCGAGCCGGAGAGGCGGATCCGCCTGCCCGCCACCTCACCGGCGCGCCCGGCCGCGAAGAGGCCGGTGAGCAGCCAGCACAGGAACACGGTCTGCGGTTGCAGGAGGCTCCCGGACAGCACGAAGTAGAGCGCCGCGGACATCAACCCCAGCGTGGGCGAGGGGACGTTGCGCAGCAGCACGGTGAGGATGAACGCGAGGAACACCAGCGCGGCCGGGATCCCGTACTCGCCCACGAACTTCGGCAGCGCCGGGTAGTTGATCAGCACGCCCTGCGGGTTGAAGAAGGCCAGGTCGGCCTCGTTCTCGACGGCGCCGGCACCGCGTCCGAAGAGGAACACCCGCTGGTCGCGGCCCACCGCGTCGGCCACCGCGACGTAGGGCGCCACGAACCGGGCGTTGCCGCTGGAGTTGGTGGTGCCGCTCTCGCCGGTGCGTTCGGCGAGCAGCTCGCCGACCGGCGTCAGGCTCACCGCGATCACCACCAGGAAGCTCGCGACCAGCGCCCGGGCCGTCCACCGACCGCCGCGGCGGACGGCCAGCACGACCAGGCCCACGCCCAGCAGCGCGATGCCGGTGCCCGAGACGGTGGTGAGCAGCGCCGCGCCGAACAGCACCAGGCGCCAGCGCGGCCCGCCGAGCATGAGGTGCACGATGATCGAGATCGCGAGGAACTGGGAGGCGAAGCTCGGCTCCAGGAACACGAACCCGTTGGCCTTGAGGATCGGCGAGCCGTAGTAGATCGGGTAGGTCGTGTTGTAGTCGGTGAAGATCAGCTGCGGCGGGAGGTAGGTGTCGAACAGGTCCTCGTAGGGGATCCCGGCGATCTGGATCGCCCACTGCAGCAGGCACGCGAACGCCGCCGCGATCATGACCTTCTGGTAGAAGCGCAGCACCCGCGGGAACTGCTCGCGCAGCCGGGCCTTCCCGCGGAAGCACAGCGGGATGTAGAGGACGAGCAGCAGCAGCAGCGACGTGATCGACGGCTCGGGGGCGTCGCTCGCGGACGCGACGACCGTGCAGACCAGGCACACGGCCACGAACGCGAGGTAGAGCGCGACACGGCTGACGTCGGCCACGAGCTGGCCGCGGGCGGCGAGGCCGACCAGCACGAGGAAGGCCACCGGCAGCGCCACCGAGACGACGGTGCCGGGCACGACGAAGCGCTGGAAGACCGTGACCGTGACGATGAGGACGTAGACCGAGGCCAGCGGCACCCGGTCGGCGAGGCGCGCGATCCGGCGCTGCGGCGCGCCCGGCGGCAGCGGCCGGACGAGCGGCAGCAGCCGGGTGGCCTCCGCCGGCGGTGGGCCGGAGGGGACCTGCAGGTCAGGCACGGGCCCGGCCGGGCTGCGGCGCTTCCTCGATGACCTCGGGCTCGTAGCCGCCGTCCTCGTACTGGGCGCGCTCGGTGCGCGACCCGCCGCCGCCGCGGCGGCGCGGGGGCCGGACGAGGACGTAGCCGATGGCCGAGACGCCGGCCAGCCCGATGCGCCTGCCCATCTCCTGGGCGTCGTCGACCGAGGTGTCCTCGTCGAGGACCAGGACGACGCCGTCGACGCCGCGGCCCAGGGCCAGGCCCAGGGAGCGCTCGGTCAGCGGCGGGCCGTCGACGAGGTTGAGCACCGAGTTCTCGCGCAGCCGCTCCATCGCCGCGCGCAGCACCTGCGGGCGGGCGGCGGCGCTGGTGGGCGTGGGCGACCACTCCGAGAGCGGCACGACGCCGAGCTCGGTCTTGGCGACCCGCCAGGTGCGCAGCGAGGCGTTGATGGGGGTGTTGAGGTTGGCCAGCCCCTCCAGGCCGCGGCCCGGGGTGACGTCGGTGAGCGAGGAGATGCCGCGCTCCTTGCCGCCGCCGTCGACGAGCACGACCGGGCGGCCCTCGCGGGCCGCGGCGAGCGCGACCGACACCGTCAGCGCCGTGGTGGAGAGCGGGTTCTGCCAGCTCAGGAACAGCACGCTGGGCCGGCGCAGGCCCTCCAGCCGCACGTCGATCGCGGTGAGGACGTCGTTGGCGGCGCGGAACCGGTCCGAGGACAGGTCGGCGTTGACCAGGTCGGCGATCGCCCGCGAGCTGGGCGAGGGGTAGCGGGAGAGCAGCGGCGCGCCCAGCATGAGGTCGAGGTCGGCGACCGAGGCGGTGCGCGCCTTGCGCTGGTCGAGCAGCAGGTAGACACCGGTGACCAGGAACAGCCCGACGAGACCGCCGATCAGGGCGTTCTGCAGCGGCAGCGGCGCGGACGGGTTCTCGGGCAGGACGGCGCTCTCCACCGACGCCACGCCGTCGCCGTAGGCCGCGGCACGCTGGTTGATCAGCGCGTCGTCCGCGGCGTCCGCAGCACCGGCGGCTCCCGCGGCGGGGGCCTCGCCGATGGCGGCGACCCGGGTGGCGTCCACCCGGGCGGCCGCGACGGCGCGGTAGGAGTCGGTGACCGCGTCGGCGATGGACCGGGCGCCCTCCGCCGTCGGCCGCACGACGGTGACGGTCACGACGCTGGTCTCGGTGGCCGCGACGGCGGTGACGCTCTCCCGCACGTCCTCGACCGGGACCCCGACCGCGTCCGCGGCGCCCTGCAGGACCTCCGTCGTGAGCACGATCTCGGCCTGGTTGGCCACGAACCGCACGGCGTCGCCCCCGCCGCCACCCTCGACGGGCGAGAACGGGCCGTCCGCGTTGAAGATCAGCTTGGACTGGGCGGTGTACTCGGTGGGCAGGAACGCCGAGGCGACGTAGCCGAGCACGGCGCCGGCCACGAGGCCCGCGACGATCGCGACCCAGTGCATGCGCACCGTCGCGAGCACGCCGGACCGCGAGCGTTCCGAGGTGGAGTCGAGCGGGGCGTCAGGCACAGGGGTACTCCATGATCAGCAACGGGACGGCGCCCATGATAACGAACCGTGCACGGGCCCTTCGCAACGTCACCCGACCGGGAGCCACGGGAGGGGCGGCGGGCGCGCCGGGCGGCACCGCCAGAATGGGCCGCGTGACGACCGAGCACCCCGCACCCCGCTGGCTCGCGATCGCCGAGGAGGCGTTCGTCCCCGCCGACTCCGGCGGGCGGGTCGAGTCGCTCAACCTGCTGCGCGCCGCCCTCGCGGCCGGGATCGCGCTGCACGTCCTCGTCCCCGGTGTCGACGGGAGCGGGGACGACGGCGCGCTGGCCGCACACCGGGCCGCGCTGCCCGGCGCGGTCGTCGAGGCGATCCCGCGGCGCACCGGGCCGCGCTCGCACCTGTCGCTCACCCCGTACCTCTTCGCCTCGCGCCCGATGCCGGCCGACCTGCCCGACCGGATGCGCGGGCGCGGGTTCACCGCCGTCCTGGCCGTGAGCTTCCGGACCGCCCACCTGGCGATCGCGCTGGCCGACACCCTCGACGTGCCCGCCGTGATCCGCCCGCACAACGTGGAGTCGGCCTACTTCGCCCAGCTCGCCGACGGCCTGGGCTTCCCGCGCAACCTGCCGCACCGCGCCGAGGCGTGGAAGCTGCGCCGCGCGGAGGCCGCGGTGCACGCCTCGCCGCGGGTCGCGCTGTTCGCCGAGATCGCCGAGGAGGAGGTGGCCGCGCGCGCCGCGCTGACCGCCACCCCCGTCGTGCACGTGCCGCCGTTCCTGCCGCCGCTGGCCGTGGCCGCGGGGGAGCGGCGCACCTCCGGCGACACCGTGCTGTTCCTCGGCGCGCTCGACAACGGCAACAACGCCGACGCGGCCCGCTGGCTCGCCGCCGAGCTCCGCCCGGCGCTCGTGGCCGCCCGCCCGGCGACCGACGTGCACGTGGTGGGCAGGCGCGCCCCGGAGCCGCTGCGCCGCGAGCTCGCCGCCGCGGGGGTGCGCGCCACCTACGACGCCCCGGAGGTCGCCTCGCACCTGCAGGCCGCCGACGTCTTCGTCAACCCCGTCCGCCACGGCGCCGGCATCAACATCAAGATGGTGGAGGCGATGGCGGCCGGGCTGCCCGTCGTCACCACGCCGGTGGGGGCGCGCGGGCTGCACTGGCGCGACGGCGAGCACCTCGTGGTGGCCGAGGGCGTCACCGGGTTCGCCGACGCCGTGCTGGCGCTGCTCGACGACCCGGGGCGCCGCGAGGAGCTGGCCAAGGCCGGCCGCGCCTTCGTCGAGGGGCTGGACGGGGTGGGACGGCTCAGGCGCCTGGCCGCGGAGCTGGCGGCCCGCTGACCTCGGGGGCGCCCAGCCCGAAGATGTCGTCGTACTGCGCGGTGACGACGTCGCGGGAGTAGGTGCGGTCGAAGAACGCCAGCGCGGCCTTGGAGCGCTGCGCGTTGACGGTGGGGTCCAGCAGCTCGTCGACCAGGTCCGGCCAGGCGGCGAGGTCGTCGGAGACCGCGCAGCCGTCGGCGCCGTCGGCGTCGACCGGGATGCCCTCGACGGACACCGTGGTCGCCACCGTCGGCAGGCCGCGCGCCATCGCGTCCAGCATCTTGATCTTGACGCCGCTGCCGAAGCGGAGCGGGGCCAGCGAGGCGGTGGCGGTGGCGAAGACCTCGTCGAGGTCGGCCACGAACCCCTCCAGCACGGCGTGCGGCCGGAACCGCTCCACCAGCGCGAGCAGGGTCTCGCTGGGGTCCCGGCCGACGATCCGCAGCCGCACGTCGGGGTGCCTGCGGACGATCTCGCCGAACGCCGTGCGCAGGAAGGCGCAGATCGCGTCGTCGTTGTGCGGGATGTTCAGCCGGCCCAGGAACACCAGCTCCGGGGGGGTGGCGGGGGCGCGCACCGGCGGGTCCACCGGCGGCAGCATGCCGTGCACCACGCGCACGGCGTCGCTGCCCGAGAGCCGGCGCAGGCGCTCCACCTCGTCGCCGTTGACCAGCAGGCTGGTGTCGAAGTCGCGCACGATGCGCGCCTCGGCCCGGCGGATCCGGTCGCGCTCCATGCGCAGCACCGGCCGGTACACCGCGCGGTAGCGGATGACGCCCCGCAGCACGGCGGGCACGTTCGACGCGAACTCGCCGAGCGGGTTGATGTCGAGGTCCCTCCGCTCGGCGTCGACGGAGAGGATGCGGTCGTAGCGCACGGAGAAGAGGTCGTCGAGGTAGAGCACGCGGCGCCGCCCGCGCGGCGCGGCCGGGGCGTGCTGGCCCATCCGCAGCGTGTCGTACACCTCGATGTCCGGGCGCAGCCGCGCGACGAGGTCGTGGACCTGGTCGCGGAGCGCGCGGCCGCCGAGCATGGCCTCCTGCACCGTGTAGGCACGGTCGGTGGGCACGCGGCGGGCGAGCGTGGCGAGCTGCTGCACGGTACTCGGGCGCACCAGCCGGTGCGGGACGCCGGGGAACTCCGGGCGTACACCATCGGGTGAATCCACGAGGGCGTAGTGCACGTTCGGCTCGCCGAGCCGCTCCACCAGGTACTCGAGGAGTCCGTGCAGGACGACACGCTTGCCGTTGTCCACCGGGACCGGGCTGGTGGCGCTCACGATGAGTGCCGTCTCGGGCATGGTCAGGACCCTAACAGCGGCCGTCGGAGGCCCCGCACTCTCCCGTCGCGGGACAGTTGCACGTCGCGCTCCGTTACGGCCATTCTCCCGGCCGTCCCCGAACGAGCGAACCTCGTAACGTGCCCGCGGCCCCGCCGACAGATCTACTGTCCGGGCCCGCTGGTCCGTTCGGTCGGGGAGAGCGGAAAGGGAGGGAACGGCCACATGGCTCGTTCGGCGTTCGACGTGGTGATCATCGGTGGTGGCTCCGCGGGCTGCGTGCTGGCCAACCGGCTCAGCGCCGACCCCGCGACCCGCGTGCTCGTGCTCGAGGCGGGTCCACGCGACCGCTGGTGGGACCTGCTGGTCGAGATGCCGGCCGCGATGGCGTACGCCGTCGGGTCGAAGACGCACGACTGGAACTTCCTCTCCGAGCCCGAGCCGCACCTCGACGACCGGCGCCTGATCCACCCGCGGGGCAAGGCGCTCGGCGGGTCCAGCAGCATCAACGGCGTCGTCTACCAGCGCGGCAACCCGGCCGACTTCGACGGCTGGGCCGCGCAGCCCGGCATGTCCGGCTGGAGCTGGGAGCAGTGCCTGCCCTACTTCCAGCGGATGGAGGGGGTCAAGGACGACGACGCCGGTGCCAGCCGCGGGCGCGGCGGCCCGCAGGACCTCCGGCGCGGCCCCTTCGGCCGCGGCCCCCTGTTCGACGCCTTCCTGGCCGCCACCGAGCAGGCCGGCTACGCGCGCCGCACCGACATCAACGAGGACCAGGAGGGCTTCGGGGTCTTCGACCGCGCGATGCGCCGCGGCCGCCGGGTGTCCGCCGCCAAGGCCTACGTGGCCCCCGTGCGCGGCCGGAAGAACCTGGAGATCCGCACCGGCGTGCTCGTCACCAAGGTGATCATGGACGGCCGGCGGGCCGTCGGCGTGCGCGTCCGGCCGGCCTCGGGCCCCGGCGCCGAGTACGACGTGCACGCGGGCGAGGTGATCCTCTCCGGCGGCGCGTTCAACTCCCCACAGCTGCTCCAGCTGTCGGGCATCGGCGACGCCGACCACCTCCGCGAGGTCGGCGTCCCCGTCGTCGCGCACCTGCCCGGCGTCGGGCAGCACCTGCAGGACCACCTCGGCATCCACGTGCAGCACCGCTGCGCGCAGCCGGTGTCGATGATGGCGATGCGCAAGCGGCACCGCTGGCCCGACATCGGGCTGCGCTGGCTGCTGGCAGGCAAGGGCCCCGCGGCGTCCACGCAGATCGAGGCGGGCGGGTTCCTGCGCACCGACCCGTCGCTGGACTACCCGGACCTGATGCTCGCCTTCGCACCGATCGCCACCCGCACCGACCCGGCGTCCGTCGTGGACGAGCACGGTTACCAGCTCTACCTGATGGCCGCCCGCCCCGAGTCGCGCGGCGCGGTCAAGCTGCGCTCCGCCGACCCGGGCGCGCAGCCGTGGATCCGGTTCGACTACCTCTCCACGGAGAACGACCGCGCCTGGTGGCCGCGGGCGGTCCGGGTCGCGCGGGAGATCCTGCGCACCCCCGCGTTCGCCCCCTACGACGCGGGCGAGACGGTCCCCGGCCCGGGTGTCGAGACCGACGAGCAGGTGCTCGCGTGGATCCGCAGCCGGGCCCGCACCGGCCTGCACCCGACGTCGACCTGCCGCATGGGCATCGACGAGATGTCCGTCGTCGACCCCACCACGATGCGCGTGCACGGCGTGGACGGCCTCCGGGTCGTCGACGCCTCGGTGATGCCGACCGTCGTCAACGCCAACACCTACGCACCGGTCATGATGATCGCCGAGAAGGCGGCGGACCTCATCCTCGCCGGGCCCCCCGCGCCGGAGATCCCGGCGCAGGCCCCCGCGCCGGAGGTCCGGGCGGCGGAGGGCCTCACGCTGACCTGACGCGCGCGGCTGCTAGCGTGCGGCCGTGATCCACTGCGCAGGGTCCGTCCGCTGAGATGACCGGTCCCACCACCGATCCGCTCCCCGTGGTGCCCGCCCGAGGTCGTGGTCGGCTGACCCGGGCGAGGCGCCGCCCCCGGCGGCCGACGGGCTGGGCAGCGACGCGCCGATCACCGTGTCCGGGAACCGCATCCTGCGCGGCGGCGAACCCTGGTGGTTCCTGGGCTACAACTCCTTCACCTGGTCGGGCAACTGCGGCGACGACGACGAGCGCATGACCGCCGAGCAGGTCGAGGAGTGGTTCGCCTCCATGCGCCACGACGGCCACGGGGCGGTGCGGCTGTTCTTCTTCGAGGGCTGGGACCTCGACCGGCTCGACGCGGCCGTCGCAGCGGCGAAGGAGAACGACCTCTACCTCACGATCACGCTGGACGACGCGATCGCGGGCTGCTCCGAGACGGAGAAGGACGAGGACTGGTTCGCCGACCAGGGCGAGCGCGACGCGTACCGCGAGCACCTGACGATGCTGCTGGAGCGCTACCGGGGCGAGAACACCATCGCCTGGTTCGAGTACTTCAACGAGCCGGACCCGAACGTGGAGGCGCTGCGCCCGTTCTACGACGAGATGGGCGCCCTGGCGGAGTCGATCGACCCGGCCCGGCTGTTCGCGTCCGGCACGATCGCCCCCTACGACGGCGGGCCGATGTCGTTCCGGGAGTTGCACGAGTCCCCGGGGGTGGACATCGCCTCGCTGCACGAGTACGACGAGAACGAG
>JAPLAT010000247.1 GCA_026393175.1 Pseudonocardiales bacterium | reverse complement strand
GCCGGGGCCGGCCCGACCGCCGCCGCCGCGGTCTGCGACCACGTCTCGGCGAGCCGCCGGTACACCTGGGCCGCCTCGAGCACCACCGGATCGCCGAGCCAGCCGCCGACATCGGCCAGGAAATCCGCCTGCAACCGCCGGAACAACCCGCCGCCGGTACCCGCCTTCTCCACGAACACCTGCAGGCTGAACAGCGCACGATCCAGCGCAGCCCCCGGGAACTGCTCGGCCCAGAGATCGAGATCGGCCACGAACGCCGCGACCCCGGCGGCCCCGACGGCGGCCGTCGGACCCATCGACGGGACCGGGTCGGACATCCCGTGCACCGCCTCCGCACACGCCCTCGCCACCGCCATCCGCAGGTCCGGGAGCGCGTCGGGGAAGCCGAGCCGGAAGCAGGTGTGCCGGGTGGGCATCGGGAAGCCAACGGCCGAGCGGGCCCGCGCCAGGTCGTCGCGGCCGATCGTCTGCGACTCCGCGCGGTCGTTGTCCACCACGACGACCGTGCCCGCGTCGTCGTCGTAGCCGATGACGACGATGTCGTGGCGGCTCATCCGCATCTTCACCCGCAGATAGGGCAGCTCGGCCATCTCGGCCCAGCACAGGACCGGGCGGCCCGCATCGAGCTCGTCGCGCACCCACTCCCAGCCCAGCACCGGATCGTCGGTGCAGCGCATCTCCTCGGCGATGCCGAGGTTCGCACTGAACTGCTCGGTCAACGAAGGGCCCCGCCCGACGAGGTAGAACGGGGTCCCGAGGCCGGGGCCACGCAGATAGCTGAAGCTCAGGCTGCCGCCCAGCCCGAACACCGCCCCCTCGCCCATCGGCTCGTCGGCATAGCTCAGGCCCGCCCATTCGAGCAGGTCACGCAGCGCCCCGGACCCGCAGTGCCCGCCGATCCGGTGCGGGTACCCGGCGACCATCGAGCCGCCCATCAGGCACCCCGTGCCATCGTGTCGAGCACCGACGGGCCGGGCGGGCTCGTGTCCGACATCGTCGTGTCGGGTCGTGCGGCGCGGAACCTGGAGACCGCGTCCGCCCCGTCGACCGAGCCGAACCGTTCGAAATGCGCGAGATCCACCGTGACGAACACGGCGTGCGCGGTGAACCGCACCACGCCGTCGGCGGCGCGCCCCTCGGCCGCCATCGTCAACCGGCGGCCGTCCCGACTCACGAGCCTGCCCACCAGCCGGTGCGGCTCCCCCACCGGCACCGGTGCGAGGTACTCCACCTGCAGGCTGCGGGTGACGGCCGGCTGGTGCAGCACGTAGAGCAGGAACGCCACCAGGTCGTCGCAGGCCGACGCCAGCACTCCCCCGTGCACGACACCGTGGGCACCGGCATGCTTCGGCTCGAAGCACACGTCGGCCAGCACCTCGTCGCCGACGCGGTAGACCTGCAGCGCGACCCCGGCCGGGTTGTCCGGGCCGCAGCCGAAGCAGCGGTCCCCGTGCGGGTCGAGCAGTACCGCGTCTGCTGGACGCGGAGGGAGCTCCGTCATCGGTGGACCCTTCGTTGCCGTGTGTCCGTCTTCTTGACAGCATGCCACCATCTGTCAGGCTGCCATCATGGCACAGCGACAGCATCGGTTCCCGGGTGTCACGCGCCACCTGCTGCGCGAGGCCGTGATCGACGCCGCTGCCGAGGTCGCCGGCCGATCCGACTGGGGGTCGCTTCGGATGGGCGACGTGGCGGTCGCGGTGGGCATCAGCCGGCAGACCCTCTACGCGGAGTTCGGCTCGAAGCCTGCGCTGGTCCGCGCGGTCGTGCTCCGACGTACCGACCGGCTCCTCGGTGCGCTGTCCGCCGTCCTCGCGGGAACGGGCGGCGACGAGCAGGAGGCGGTCCGCACGTGCTGCCGGTTCGTGCTGAACGCGGCCCGGGACGACCCCATGGTCACCTGCCTGCTCACCGGAGCGGAGAGCGGCCTGCTCGACCTGGTCACCACCGACTCGGCTCCGATCATCGACCGAGCCACCGCGGCCCTCACCGGCCACGTCCTGCGACGCCGGCCTGCGGCGGACCCGCGCCGGGTGGCAGTGGCCGCCGACGCGCTGGCCCGGCTGCTGGTCAGCCACGTGGTGCTGCCCGACCGCGACGTGGACACCGTGGCCGGCGAGATCGCCGAACTGGTCGGGCCCTACCTCCGGGAGGTCCTCTCGACCGGGTGAACCGGATGCGGCGCTCTCCCGGGTCCGTGCGGCGTCAGCCCGACGCCGCGAGACCCGACCGCGTCGGGTCCAGAGGGAACCGGCTCTCCGGGGCCGGCACGCCCGGCCCGAGCACCAGACCGATCATCGTACGGGCGACGTCCTCCGGTGTATCCCGCACGGGGTCCATCCACTTGTAGACCCAACTAGTCATGCCCAGCAGCGCGTGGGCGGCGTGCCTGGCGTCCAGCCGGGTCGGGCCGTCCGCCACGGTCGCGGCCTCGACGACCTCCGCGATACGCCGCACGTAGGCCCGCTCCTTGCGCCGGATGTCGGCGTCGAAGCTGTCGTCCAGTCGCGGACGCTGGTCGAAGAACACGGCGAACAGGCTCGGCTCCTCGGAGACCATCCGCACCTGGTGAGCGATGAGCGCGGCCAGCCGTTCCCGAGGATCAGGGATGCCGGACATCGCGTCCAGACGGTGCAGTGACAGGGTGATCGCCCGATCGAAGATCATGTAGAGCAGCTGGGCCTTGCTGCGTACGTAGTGGTACAGGCTGGCCTTGCTCAACCCGAGCACGGCCGCCACGTCGTCGAGCGAGCCGGCGTCGAATCCGCGTTCGTGGAAGACCACGGTGGCGGTATCGATGATCTCCTCGAGACGTCTGCGGTACTCCGGCGACGGTTCGGTCAACCGGGGACGGCCCGGGCGGCGCCGCGGCACAGCAGGGTCGGTGTCGCGATCGGCCGCTGCCGCCATCGCTCGCCCCTCCGTCCGCCGAGTAGCCGGTCACGATCCAGTCTAGTGCGGCGTGACGGCGCCTCTCCCCCGGGCGCTCCGTACCGGGCTCAGGCCGGTCCGGCCGCCGAGAGCCGCCGCTCCACCTCGTGGCGCTGGATCTTGCCCGTGGTGCTGCGCGGCAGGTCGGCCTCGTCGACGAAGTGGACGGCTCGGGGGATCTTGTAAGCGGCGATCAGCCCGCGCAGCCGTCCGAGCAGATCCTCCGCGGAGGGGTCGGCACCGTCGGCCCGCGCCACGACCGCAACCGGCACCTCGCCCCAGCGCTCGTCGGCGCGGCGCACGACCACGGCGTCGGCGACCCGCTCGTCGGCGAGCAGATGCCGCTCGATCTCGGCGGGGTAGATGTTCTCCCCACCTGACTTGATCATGTACTTGACCCGGTCGACGAAGTCGAGCGCGCCGTCGGCCTGGCGGACGAAGCAGTCTCCGGTGTGGAACCAGCCGCCCCGGAAGTCCTCGGCGTTGACCTGCGGGGCCGACCAGTACCCGCTGAACAACGTCGGACCGCGGAAAGCCAGCTCCCCCGGCGCGCCGTCGGGGACGTCCCGGTCGTCCGCGTCCACCAGCCGGACCATGCCCAGGGGGCTCTGGCGCTTCGGAAGCGTCGCGGGGGCCGCACCGACGCCGATCCGGTTCGCGGACGCCGGCGCGAGCCCGCACTCGGTCGAGCCGAACGTGTTGGCGTAAGGGCAGTCCAGCAGTGCGGTCAGTGCCGCGATCTGCCGGCGCGGCACCAGATCGGCCATCGCCCCGACCAGCCGGACCCCACGCACCGGGCGCGCCCCGTCCTCGCCGGTCAGGGCACCCAGCAACTGCTCGATCATCCCCGGCATCGCGACCAGCCAGCTGAGCCGGTGGTGTTCCAGCGCGGCCGTGATCGCGTCGAGGTCCAGCCCGTCGCAGACCACGACCCGCCCGCCGAGCATCAGGGTGATCAGGCTCTGGTCGGTGGACGCCATGTGGAACATCGGCGCCCAGGCCACGAAGGCGTCCTCGCAGGTCGCGCCGGTGACCGTCGCGAACAGCCCCGCGCGGGCGATCATCGCGCGGTGGCTGATCAGGGCTCCCTTGGGCGGCCCGGTCGTACCGCTGGTGTAGAGGATGGTGAGCCCGTCCTCGGGGTCGACGCGCCCGGCAGCGCCCGGCGCGACCGGCCCGGCGGCGGCCAGCAGGCCGTCGAGCTCGTCGCCGAGCAGCACGACGTGGCGCACGCCGTGCGCCACAACGGCCAGTGCGGGCCGGAACCGGGGTGAGACCACGACCAACGACGGCTCGACCAGCCGGATGCAGTGCTCCAGTTCGGCCGGCAGCAGCCGCCAGTTGAGGCAGGCCGTGATCGCTCCCAGCCGCCCGGCGGCCAGTTCCAGCTCGAGGTACTCGTGGCGGTTCTCCGCGAGCACCGCGACCCGGTCCCCGTGCCGCACGCCGTACGTCAGCAGCACCCCGGCCAGCCGCGCGACCCGGTCGTCGAGCTCGCGGTAGGACCAGGTCCGCCCGGCCTCCTCGAGCGCCACCTGGTCGGGGGCGCTGCGCGCCTGCTCGGCGACCAGCTCGCCGACCGTCACCGAGAAGCTCTGCGACCCCACACCGAGCCCGGCTGCGGTCATCGGTGTACCCACCCCGTTCCGCCCCGGCCCCTGTGTTGCGCGCGTCCCACCTCGCTAGCCCGCCAGCGTCGGCATCCCGACCGTACGGAGGTGCCCCAGGCTCGTCAACGGGCCGGTCGGCAGCATTGACCCGCACGACGACGAACTCGGTCGGTATCGGCTCAGCACGTCAGCGATGCGCCACCGCCCGTCGCCCAGATCGGCAGTTCGGCCGTGCGCGGGGAGCGCACGCCGACGGCGTTCAGCGCACGGCGGACATCGGGCCGGCCTCCGACCCGAGCCGGGCACGTAGTGCCGGATCGGCGTGCGCACGGCTCAGCAGGTCGAGAACCAGCAACGGGTCGGCATCGAGCCGGTCGACCGGTAGCGGCAGCCCGCCACTCCAGGCCGGGACCTCCTCGGCCGACCACGGCCCGTCCGTCCCACGTCGGCGCATGGCGGATCCGGTCGTCACGACCCCTATCAGACGCCCGCGGTACGGTGATCGGGCCACGATGGACACGACGGTGTCCCAGTCCACGGCCACCGACCCGGACGGCGAGCGGTACTCGATCCCGGCCGGCACGACGACCAGCGCCTCGGCCCCGCGCAACCGGCGGACCGCGGCCGCGACCGGCCAGGCGGCGCCGAGCAACCCGACGCACGACACGATCCACGCCGGGCCGGGCGCCAGGAGCAGAGCCGCGGCGGTCAGCGCGACCGCTCCCGCCACCACGGCCGAGGCGACCGCGACGCCACGGGCGCCGGGTACGGCGACCCCGTCCTCGTCGAAACGCTCGGAGCGCCCGCGGACCACGGTCAGCCGCCGCGGACGGTGCGCGGCGGCGGCGACGATCCCGATCACCGCATTGCCGACGAGCGCCACCCCGGCGAGCACGAGCACCGACCCGATCACGGACCCGACGTCGTCGCGACCGATGCTCACCACACCCGTCCAGAGCAGCAGCGCACCGAATCCGAGGACGAATCCCGAGCGCAGGACGAGTCCGGTCATCGACCGCTTCGGCCACTCCGCTGGCCAGCAGACCTCGGCAACGGCCTCGGACATCAGCGCCTCCCGCACTCGGACGCCGACACCGTACCGGACCCAGGGGCGGGTGCCGGATCGGTCCGGCCTCGTCAGAGCGTTCGCGAGATGATCTCCTTCATGATCTCGTTGGTCCCGCCGTAGATCTTCTGCACCCGCTGGTCGGTCCACGCACGGGCGATCCGGTACTCGCTCATGTAGCCGTAGCCACCGTGCAGCTGCACGCACTCGTCGATCACCCGCATCGCACGCTCACTGGTCCACCACTTGAGCATCGCGACCGTCGGGATGTCGAGCTCCCCGGCGAGGTGCTTGGTGATGCAGTCGTCGAGGAACACCCGGCACACCCGGGCCTCCGTCGCCGCCTCCGCCAGGGTGAATCGGGTGTTCTGGAACGAGAAGATCTCACGGCCGAACGCCGAGCGATCCTTGGTGTAGCGAACGGTCTCCCGCACGGCCATCTCCATCGCGGCCACCGAGGTGATCCCGATCAGCAGCCGCTCCTGGGGAAGCTGCTGCATCAGCTGGACGAAGCCCTGGCCCTCGGTACCGCCCAGCAGGTTCCCGACCGGGACGCGGACGTCGTCGAAGAACAGCTCGGCGGTGTCCTGGCCCTTGAGCCCGACCTTGTCCAGGATCCGCCCGCGGCGGAAGCCCGCGCGCTCGGCCTCCACGACGAGCAACGAGATCCCCTGCGCACCCGCCGCGGGGTCGGTCTTGGCCACAACGAGGACCACGTCGGCCTGGCCACCGTTGGTGATGAACGTCTTCGCGCCGTTCACCACGTAGTCGTCGCCCTCACGGGCCGCCTTCGTCTGCACGTTCTGGAGATCGGATCCGGTGCCGGGCTCGGTCATCGCGATGGCGCCGACCCACTCCCCACTGGCCAGCTTCGGAAGCCAGCCCAGCTTCTGCTCCTCGGTCCCGTAGGCGAGCACGTAGTGCGCCACGATCGCGTTGTGCAGGGCCACTCCCCAGCAGCTGTCCCCGCAGGCGGCCTGCTCCTCGATCAGCACGGCCTCGTGCGCGAAGTTGCCGCCGCCGCCGCCGTACTCCTCGGGAATCGACAGGCACAGCAGGCCGACCTCCCCCGCCTTGTTCCACAACTCCCGGTCGACCTGCTTCTGCTCCATCCAGCGGTCCTGGTGGGGAGCCAGCTCCTTCTCGCAGAACGTGCGGGCCATGTCGCGGAAGTCGTCGAGGTCGGTGTTCATCCACGGGGATCGGGTGGCACTCATGGTTCCTCCGGAGGGTCTGGATCGGATGTCAGGCCGGACGGCCCGGCGCGACGGGAAGGCGGGCGAGGCCGCGGAACGACAGGCCGGGACGCCAGGTCCCGGTGCCGGCGGCGGCCAGCTCGGGGAACCGGGCCAGCAGGCGGGGGAACAGCTCGACCGCCTCCAAGCGGGCCAGCGGTGCACCCAGGCAGAAGTGCAGGCCGCCGCCGAACGAGAGGGGCGCGGCCTGACGGCGGGTGATGTGCAGGGATTCCGGATCGGTGTAGACCGCCGGGTCACGGTTGCCGGCGCCGAGCAGCATCAGGACGACCTGGCCTGCCGCGACCTCGATGTCCGCGACCGAAGTGTCGACCAGTGCCGTCCGGCCGTCGGTCTGCACCGGGGCGTCGAACCGCAGCATCTCCTCCACGGCGGACCCGGCCAGGCCGGGACGCTCACGCAGCAGGGCGGCCTGCGCCGGTGCCCCGAGCAACGCCGTCAGGCCGTTGCCGATCAGGTTGGTCGTGGTCTCGAAGCCCGCCGCGAACAGCAGGATCGCGGTTCCGACGCACTCGTCGTCGTCGAGCTGGTCCTCGCCGCGCGCGGTGGCGAGCCGGCTGAGCAGGTCCTCGCCCGGGCAGCGCCGCTTCTCGGCCAGCACGTCGGCGACGTAGGCGGCGAGCTGGTCCTCGGCGCGGACCGCGGCCTGCACCGCAGCGATGTCGGCGCTGGGCTCCAGCGGGGCGACCAGGTGCCGCACCCACGGCGCGGCGACCGCGAGGTCGACGTCCGGGACACCCAGCAGGTCGCCGATCACCCCGACCGGCAACGGCAGGGCCAGCTCGGTGACGACGTCGACGCCGTCACGCCCGGCGAACCCGTCGAGCAGCGCGTCGATCCGCCGCACCACCGCCGGGCGCAGCGCCTCGACGTGCCGGGGGGTGAACACCGACGACACCAGCCGCCGCAGCCGGGTGTGGTCGGGCGGGTTGCGGAACAGCATGGTGCGGCGGAACCGACGCAGAGCCTGCCGGCGCAGGTCCTCGGGCACGGTGGCGAGTTGGAAACCCAGCGACTCGTCCATCTTGCCCAGCGCCCGGTTGCGCAGCGCCGCCTCGCAGTCGCGGTACCCGCTGAGCACGAGCAGACCGGCGGCGGTCCGCAGCCGCGGTGCCCGTTGGCGCAGGCACCGGTATCCGGCGTACGGGCCGGGGGCCCCGTGGTCGGTGAGCAGCACCTCCACCAGCGTCCGCTCCGCGTCCGGGTCGGCCCCCGCGAGCCCCTGTGCGATCACGCGGCGAGCCGGGTCAGGCGCACCGGGAGCCCGTCGGCCGGGACGGGCAGCGAGGTGTTGTCCCAGCGGGGTCGGTACCCGGGCTCGACGCTCCACCGATACGTCCGCAGCATCTCGTGCAGGATCGCGGTGACCTCCAGGGTCCCGAACGCCATCCCGATGCACTTGTGCACGCCACCCCCGAACGGGATCCAGGCATCGCGATGCGACCTGTCCTCGTGGCGGGGCTCGGCGAACCTGTCCGGGTCGAAGGTGTCGGGGTCGGTCCAGCAGCCGGGTCGAAGTGGTTCACCGCTCCGGCGACCAGTACCAGCGTGCCCCTGGGGATGTGGTGGCCCAGCAGGGCGGTGTCGGTGACCGTGCGGCGCATGACGACCGGGACGGGAGCGACGAGCCGCAGCGACTCCTTGACCACCAGATCGAGCGTGCGCAGGGTGCGCAGGGCGGCCATGTCCAGGGGCGCGTCACCCAGGGCGAGTGACTCCTCGCGCGCCCGTTCCTGCCACTGCGGGTTCGCCGCGAGGTAGTAGGCCGCGGCGGCGCTGGTGATGGTGGAGGTGTCGTGCGCCGCCATCATCAGGAAGATCATGTGGTTGATGACGTCGGTGTCGCTGAATGCCTCCCCGTCCGGTGTACGGGCCTGGCACAACGCCGAGAACAGATCGTGCCCCGGTTGCGCGCGCTTGCCCGGCAGGTTCTCCGCGAAGTAGGTCTCCAGGACCGCCCGGCCACGCAAACCCGCGCGCCAGCGGGTGCCGGGCACGTCCCACTTCACCAGAGCGCTCGCCGCGCGTACGCAGTCGACGAACGCCCGGTTGATCCGCTCGATCTCCGGCCCCGTGCGCTCGTCCATGAAGACCCTGGTCGCGACGTCGAGGGTCAGGCGCTTGAGCTCGGGGTAGATCCGGACCGGCCGGTCGGTGGGCCAGGTCGGAACGGTGTCGCGGGCGCACGGAATCGTCTGGTCGACGTAGCCGGCGAGCCGGTCGGCGGTGAAGGCCTGCTGCATGACGCGGCGGTGCGCGCGGTGCTCGTCGAAGTCGAGCAGCATCAGTCCACGCCCGAAGAACCGGTCGATCAGGTAGCGCCACCCGTCCTGCGAGTAGGCCTTGTCCGCGTTGGTCAGCACCGCACGGGTGGCGTCGGGGCCGGCGGCCATCACCACGCGCTCGCCCAGGAATCCGGCCCAGGACACCGGCCCGTAATGGGCGTGCCGGGCACGGGTGAAGTCACTGCCGTACCGGATGTACTCGAGCGTGCGCCCGAGCACCGGCAGTCCCTGGTCACCGGGAACGGCCGCCAAGCCGGGCGGCGCGGTCGCGAGATCGACCGCGCGACCTCGGGCCGCACCGCGCAGCACTGCGGCATCGACGGAAGCCGGCAACGGCGCCAGCAACACCGTGGACAGCCGCTCGCGAGCCGCCCGGACCATCTGCGGGACCATGAGTACCTCCGAACGAGTGAGTACCACGACGGTAGACGCAGACTGTCAACGTGTCCAACAGATTGACGTAGCGGGCTCTAGCGTCGAAACTGGATCCATGGTCACCCGTTCCCTCGCCGAGCGGACCCACCGACTCATGCGCGACGAGGCCCTCGACGTCGCCGCCCGCCTCCTCGTCACCGGTGGGTGGCGGGGCCTACGGCTGCAGGACGTCGCCGACCGGGTCGGGATCAGCAGGCAGACGCTCTACAACGAGTTCTCCAGCAAGCAAGGGCTGGCCGCCGCCCTGGTCCTGCGGCTGACCGAACAGTTCCTCGACAGCGTGGAGGCGGCCCTGGGCGGCGAGCGGGACCTCTACACGGCTTGGGTCGCGGCCGTGCGGATGACGGTCCGGCGAGCGAGCGACGACCCCCTGCTTCGCGCCATCCTCACCGGCCGCGGCAGTGAGGAGCTCCTCCCCCTGCTCACCACGCAGAGCGAGCCGATCGTGCAGGCGGCGCGTGACCGGGCGAGCACCTTCCTGCTGCGACGCTGGCCCGACCTCGACCCGCGCGACGTCGCCACCGCGTCCGAGGTGGCCACCCGGCTCGCCATCAGCCACGTCGTGTCCCCGCTGCACGACGCTTCGGCGGTGGCCGAGCAGATCGCGACCGTGGTGACCCGCTTCCTCGGCCAGGATCAACCGGAGCCCTCCGCGGCCACGTGACCGAAGCCGACCTGCCAGCTCCGCCTGCTCAGTGCCCCGGGCGAGAGCGGGCCCGCGACACGGAGCACGACCGCTGTGCGTGGGGCAGGGTGGATCCGTCCCGTCCCCCGGCCATGGTTGGCCGGGACGTATGACCTGCCCGTCAGACCGCCGCGGGGACCGCGTC
>JAPLAT010000444.1 GCA_026393175.1 Pseudonocardiales bacterium | reverse complement strand
GAAGACGATCGGGCCCGCGGCGAGCAGCCGGGCCACCTCCGCCTCCGGGGCGACGGCGGGCGCGGCGGCAGCGGCCTCCGGACGGGCGGGCGCCACCTCAGTGGCGGGCGGGCCCGGCCACACCAGCGCCACCGCGGCCAGCAGCGCGGGCACCAGCACGACCGCGGCCCCCCAGAGCGCGAGGGGACGCCGCACGTCGGCCGGGGGCGACGGGGCCGGACCCGACAGGGCCGGGTCTGACAGGGCCGGGCCGGGCACGGGCGGGCCGGGCAGGGACGGGGGCGACACGAAGGGCGATGACATGACCACCTCGCGTGCAACTTCACCGATCCCGGTCACGACCGGGTCACGACGGTGTCACGAGTGGGTGACCGGTCACCCGGAGTCGCCGACCCTCCGTGGCCGGGCGTCTTGGCGGTCGGGGCGGGGGCCGTGGGATGGAGGACGTCGGGGCGGGGACCGTGAGCAGCGTCTCACCGGCGGTGCGGGCCCGGCGGTGTTCTGATGGGTGGGTGGGGGCGACGGGGCTGGACGGGCGAGGCGTGGCCGCGGCCCTGGCGGCGTACACGATCTGGGGCCTGTTCCCGGCGTTCTGGGCGCTGCTCGAACCCTCCGCCCCCGTCGAGGTGCTGGCCCACCGGATCGCCTGGACCGCGGTCCTCATGGCCGCCGTGCTCACCGCGCTGCGCGGCTGGGCGGAGCTGCGCACCCTGGGCGGGCGCGGCTGGGCGATGGTCACGGCCGCGGGCGCGCTCATCGCCGCGAACTGGGGCCTGTTCATCTACGCCGTCTTCAGCGGCCAGGGCGTGGAGGCGGCGCTCGGGTACTTCATCAGCCCGCTGGTGAGCGTGCTGCTGGGCGTCGTGGTGCTGCGGGAGCGCCTGCGCCGGGCGCAGTGGGTGGCGGTCGGCCTGGCGACGGCCGCGGTGGTCGTCATCGCCGTGGAGAACGGGCGCCCGCCGCTGCTGGCCCTCGCGCTGGCCGCGTCGTTCGGCCTCTACGGGCTGATCAAGCGCACGGTGCCGGTCGGGGCGACCGCCGGGCTGACGGCCGAAGGGCTGGCGCTGGGCCCCGTCGCGCTGGCCGTGATCGTGTGGTTCCAGCTCACCGGCGTCGGCACGCTCGTCTCCCTCGGGCCGGGGCACCTGCTGCTGCTCCTGGCCGCCGGGCCGGCGACGGCGCTGCCGCTGCTGCTCTACGGCATCGCCGCCCGCCGGGTTCCGCTGTCCACCATCGGCGTGCTGATGTACCTCAACCCGACCCTGCAGTTCCTGTGGGGCGTGCTCGTGGTCGGCGAGGAGATGGCCCCCACCCGCTGGATCGGGTTCGTGCTGGTCTGGGTGGCGCTGGCCGTGTTCACCACGGATCTGGTGCGTGCCACCCGCCGCGACTCGCGCGCACGCAGAACCCGACTCGCGGAGATCCCGGCCTGACCCCCGCGAGTCGGGGTCCCACCGTGCGCGAGTCGGGGTCCCACCGTGCGCGAGTCGGGGTCTGAGAGCGCGCGAGTCGGGGTCCGAGAGCGCGCGAGTCTGGGCCTGGCAGAGCGCGACTCGGGGTCCGACCCGGAAAGGTCAGGCCGTGCGGTCGACCATGTACGTGGTCAGGGTGCGCAACGCGTCGCCCGCCGGGCAGGCCGGGAGCTGGTCGAGCTCGCGCTGGGCCTCCTTCGCCTGCGCGGCGAGGACGTCGCGGGCCCGGTCGATCCCGTCGCCGCGGCGCAGCAGCACGAGCGCCTCGTCCACCTCGGCGTCGTCGGTGATGGGACGGGCCAGCAGCACCCGCAGCCGCTCGGCGTCGGCGCCGGTGCCCTGCATCGCGAAGAGCATGGGCAGCGTGCGCACGCCCTCGCGCAGGTCCGTGCCGGGGGTCTTGCCCGAGTCCTCGGAGGCCGAGGAGATGTCGATGACGTCGTCGCTGATCTGGAACGCCGTGCCGATGACGGCGCCGAAGCGCTGCAGTGACGCCGTCTGCTCGGGGGTGCAGCCGGAGAACATGCCGCCGTACCGTCCGGCCGTGGCGATGAGCGAGCCGGTCTTCTCGGCGATGACGGTGAGGTAGTGCTCCACGGGGTCCTCGTCGGCGCGCGGCCCGCGGGTCTCCCGCATCTGGCCCGTGACGAGCTCCGCGAACGTCTCGGCGATGATCCGCACGGCGTCCGGGCCGAGGTCGGCGACCAGCCGCGAGGCGTGGGCGAACAGGAAGTCGCCGGTGAGGATGGCGACGGTGTTGTCCCAGCGCGAGTTCGCGCTCTCCGCGCCCCGGCGCATCGTGGCCGAGTCCATGACGTCGTCGTGGTAGAGCGTGGCCAGGTGGATCAGCTCGACGACCGCGGCCGCCCTGATCACGTCGGGCGAGTCCGGCCGCGGCCCCATCTGCGCCCCGAGGAGGGTGAACAGCGGCCGGAACCGCTTGCCCCCCGCCTCGATGAGGTGCAGCGAGGTCTCGGTGACGAACCGGTAGCCGCTGTGGACCTCCCGCCGCAGGAGCTGCTCGACCTGCTCCAGCCCGGCCGCCGTGGCCGTCGCCAGCTCCGCGTCCCCCAGCTCGACGCCCGCAACCTCGAAGTTCGTCACCGCATCAGCCTACGAAACCCCCGCCGGACGCCCACTCCAAGGCCGTGGTCGGCAGGATGCCGAGAAGCAGGGTGATCAGCGTGCCGAGCGTGATGGTGGCGGTGGTGAACGCGCCCGGCACCACGACCGACGGGCCGTCCGCGGCGGGCTCGCTGAAGAACATGAGCACGATGACCCGCAGGTAGAAGAACGCGGCGACGGCGCTGGCGACGAGCGCGATCACCACCAGCGGGGCCATGCCGTCGCCCAGCGCCGCGGAGAACACGGCGAACTTGGCGGTGAAGCCGCTGGTCAGCGGCAGCCCGGCGAGCGCGAGGAGCAGGAACGCCATCGTGTAGGCCACGATCGGCGAGCGCTTCGCGAGCCCGGCCCAGGCCGAGAGGTGCGCGGCCTCGCCGTCGGCGTCCCGGACCAGGCTGATCACCCCGAAGATCGCCAGGGTGTTGAAGCCGTAGGCCAGCAGGTAGAACATCGTGCCCGAGATGCCCTCGGGTGTGATCGCCATCGCCCCGATCAGCAGGAAGCCGGCGTGCGCCACCGAGGAGTAGGCCACCATGCGCTTGATGTCGGTCTGGGTGAGACCGATCACGGCGCCGATCACCATGGACGCGATCGCGATCGCCCACAGGACGCCGCGCCACTCCCAGCGGGTGTCGCCGAACGCCTCGTGCAGCACGCGGAGGATCCCGCCGAACGCCGCGACCTTCGTGCAGGCCGCCATGAACGCCGTGACCGGCGTGGGCGCGCCCTGGTAGACGTCCGGGGTCCACGTGTGGAACGGGCCGACCGACGCCTTGAACATCAGGCCGACGACCAGCAGGGCGAGGCCGCCGAACAGCAGCGCGTCGGAGCGGGCGCTGCCCACGGCCGCGGCGGCGATGTCGGAGAAGCGCACCGATCCCGCGTACCCGTAGATGAGGGCCAGGCCGTAGAGGAAGAACGCCGACGCGAACGCGCCGAGCAGGAAGTACTTGACCGCGGCCTCCTGCGAGAGCAGGCGGCGACGGCGGGCGAGCCCGCACATCAGGTACAGCGGCAGCGACAGCACCTCGAGGGCGATGAACATCGTGAGCAGGTCGTTCGCCGCGACGAACGCCATCATCCCGCCGAGGGCGAAGAACGTGAACGGGAAGACCTCGGTCTGCATCGTCGGCGGCTCGCCGGGCGCGCCGTAGTCGCGGTCGGCCGGGTCGACGGGGCCGGCCCCCGTGCCGCCGCCGACGGCCGCGCGCGCGACGGCGGAGGACAGGAACGCCCCGCCCGGCTCGACGGACCGGTCGGCGATGAGCAGCACGCTGCCCAGGCCGAGCGCGATGAGCGTTCCCCACAGGAACAGCGTCGGGCGGTCGACGGCGAGCGCGTCGGACAGCGTCGTGACGCCGGCCTCGGGGGCGCCACCCGCGTAGAGGCCGAGGGTGAGCCCGGCCGCGGCGAGGCCGACGACCGACAGCGCGACCTGCGAGGGCCAGCGCTGGTGCCGGGGCAGGAACGCCTCGACGAGCACGCCGATGCACGCGGTGGCGAGCACGATGAGCAGCGGCAGGATCGCGGCGTAGTCCACGGGCGGCACGGTGTACCCCTGCGCCAGGGGGGTCTGGGCCAGGACGGTCACGGGACGAGCCCTCCCACGGGGTCGGCGAGACCCACCTCGTTGAGCGTGGCCACCACCGACGGGGTGATGACGTCGAGCACCGGGCCGGGGAAGAACCCGAGCACCAGGACGAGCACGATCAGGGGCGTCACCACGGCGATCTCGCGGGCCCTCAGGTCCGGGAAGCCCGAGGAGTCGCGCCGCGCCTCGACGGCCGGGTCGAGCATGGTGCCCGGGCCGCCCTTGCCGACGGCCGCGAGCACGGCCGCACCGCGCAGCGGGCCCTGCATCGTCTGCTGGTAGACCCACAGCACGTACAGGGCGGCGAAGATGATGCCGACCGTCGCGAGGATCGTGTAGACGGGCTCGCGCGGGTACGACCCGACGAGCACCAGGAACTCGCTGACGAACGAGTTGGTGCCCGGCAGCGCGAGCGAGGACAGGCCCGCGATCAGGAAGGACCCGGCGAGCAGCGGGGCCACCTTGTGCACGCCGCCGTAGTCGCCGATGAGCCGCGACCCGCCGCGGGCGATGAGCAGGCCGACGACGATGAACAGCATGCCGGTGGAGATGCCGTGGTTGACCATGTAGAGCGTGGCCCCGGCGAACGCCTGGCTGGAGAAGGCGAAGATCCCCAGCGCGATGAAGCCGAAGTGGGCCACCGAGGTGTAGGTGACGAAGCGCTTCATGTCGGTCTGCTGCACGGCCACGAGCGCGCCGTAGAGGATGCCGATGACGGCGAGCGTCAGCACCAGGGGCGCGAGGCGCTGGCTGGCCAGCGGGAACAGCGGCAGGCAGTAGCGCAGGAACCCGAAGGTGCCGACCTTGTCCAGCACGCCGACGAGCAGTACGCCCGCCCCGACGGGGGCCTCGGCGCCGGCGTCGGGCAACCAGGTGTGGAACGGCACCAGCGGCGCCTTGATCGCGAACGCGACGAAGAACCCGAGGAACAGCAGGATCTGCGTGCCCTCGTCGACACCCGCCGCCATCCGCTGCAGCTCGACCCAGGTGAACGTGCCCTGCCCGAGCTCCTCGCCGGAGACGACGAACAGCCCGATCACCGACGCGAGCATGATCAGCCCGCCGAGCAGCGAGTAGAGGAAGAACTTCACGGCGGCGTACTGCCGGTTCGCGCCCCCGAAGCGCCCGATCATGAAGTACATCGGGATGAGCATGGCCTCGAAGAACACGTAGAACAGGAAGACGTCGGTGGCCGCGAAGACGCCGACGAGCAGGCCCTGGGTGGCCAGCAGCAGGGAAAAGAACCCGGCCTCGGTGCGGCCCTCGGGGAGGCGCTCCTCCCAGGAGAAGAGCATGACGATCGGCACGAGCACCGCGATGAGCGCGAGCATGACCAGCGCGATGCCGTCGATGCCGAGCGCGAACGACGTGCCGAACGCGGGGATCCAGGGCACCGAGAACTCGAGCTGGAACCGGGTGCCCTCGGCGGCGCTCGCCACCGAGTAGGAGAACCAGGTGACGGCGGTGAGCGCCAGGGACGCGAGCGCGAAGCCCATCGCGACGAGCTTGGCCAGGCGGCCGTTGCCGCGCAGCGCGCCGACGGCGGCCGAGCCCACCAGGGGCAGCAGGAGCAGGACCAGCAGCAGGACGTTCATCAGGCGAACCTCACCGCGAGAAGGGCCGCGACGACGAGCACCGTGCCGCCGAGCATCGAGAGGGCGTAGGAGCGGACGAACCCGGTCTGCAGCCTGCGCAGGCGTCCCGAGCTCCCGCCGAGCAGGGCGGCCGTGCCGTTGACGATGCCGTCGACGCCGCGGTTGTCCACGAAGACCAGCGCGCGGGTGAGCCAGGTGCCCGGGCGCGCGATGAGGGTCTCGTTGACGGCGTTGGCGTAGAGGTCGCGGCGGGCCGCGCGCACCGGCAGCGACACCCGCTGCGGGCGCTCGACCGGCGTGCGGCGGACCGTGGCCACGGCCACCAGCACCCCGACCAGCGAGATGCCGACGACGAGGAACGGGGTGAGGCTGTGCGGCACCGCGTTCGCCTCGCGCTCGACGAGTTCGCCGATCGAGGGCGCCAGCCACTCCTCCAGCAGGCCCCCGTTGTAGAGCAGGAAGCCCGCGCCGACCGAGCCGAACGCCAGCACGATCATCGGCAGCGTCATCGACGGCGGCGATTCGTGCGGGTGGTAGTCGCTGCCGTCCGCGGCCTTGAGGTTCTCCCAGCGCTTCTCGCCGAAGAACGTCATGATCATCAGGCGGGTCATGTAGAACGCGGTCAGCCCGGCCGCGAGCAGCGCGGCCCCGCCGAACACGTAGCCCTGCCAGCCCGGCGAGTCGAACGCCGCGGCGATGATCTCGTCCTTGGAGAAGTAGCCGGACAGGAACGGGAAGCCGATGAGCGCGAGGTAGCCGAGCCCGAACGTCACGAACGTGATCGGCATGTACCGCCACAGCCCGCCGTAACGGCGCATGTCGACCTCGTCGTGCATCGCGTGCATCACCGAGCCCGCCCCGAGGAACAGCCCGGCCTTGAAGAAGCCGTGCGTGAGCAGGTGGAAGATGCCCAGCGCGTACCCGGCCGGGCCGAGGCCGACGGCCAGGATCATGTAGCCGATCTGGCTGACCGTGGAGTACGCGAGCACCTTCTTGATGTCGTCGTACGCGCAGCCGATGATCGCGCCGATCAGCAGCGTGATCGCGCCGATGATCGTGACGACGAGCCGGCCGGTCTCGGAGAGGTTGTAGATCGGGCTCGCCCGGGCGATGAGGTAGACGCCCGCGGTGACCATCGTCGCCGCGTGGATGAGGGCGGAGACCGGGGTCGGGCCCTCCATGGCGTCGGGGAGCCAGGCCTGCAGCGGGAACTGGCCGGATTTGCCCGCGGCGCCGAGCAGCAGCAGCACCGTGATCGCGAGGACGGCGCCGGGGTCGACCTGGCCGATCCGCTCGAAGACCTCGGTGTACTGGAGCGTGCCCAGCTGGGTCCACAGGATGAAGATCGCGATCGCCAGCCCGACGTCACCGACGCGGTTCATGAGGAACGCCTTCTTGGCGGCCGTGGCCGCGGACGGACGGTCCTGGTAGAAGCCGATGAGCAGGTAGGACGCCAGGCCGACGCCCTCCCAGCCGAGGTACAGCATCACGAAGTTGTTGCCCAGGACGAGCAGCAGCATCGCCGCGACGAACAGGTTGAGCTGCGCGAAGAACCGGCGGCGGCCCGGGTCGTGGCTCATGTAGCCGACCGAGTAGATGTGGATCAGCGAGCCGACACCGGTGATGAGCAGCACGAACGTCAGCGACAGCGGGTCGAGCCGCAGCCCGAAGTCCACGTTCAGCCCGGCGACGGCGATCCAGTCGTAGAGCGACAGCTCGCGGGTGCGCTCCTCGGCGGGCAGCCCGACGGTCTCGAAGAAGATCGCCAGGCCCACCGCGAACGACGCGACGACGGTGGCCACGCCGAGCCAGTGGCCCCAGGCGTTGGCCCGCCGGCCGAGCACGAACAGCAGGAGCGCCCCGGCCGCCGGCAGGACGAACAGCAACCACGCGAGGGAGGCGACCCCGGAGACAGGCATCACCTCAGGCAACTCACTCACGGCCCACCTCGACACTTCGGAGCCGGAACGCGGTCAGGGGCGCCTCGGAACAGCGTTCTGGCTCCGAAGTGCGGATGGGTGCGGGGAGCATGTCGACCTCAGTACTTCAGCAGGTTGGCGTCGTCGATCGACGCGCTGCGGCGGGTGCGGAAGATGCTGGTGATGATGGCCAGGCCGACCACGACCTCGGCGGCGGCCACCACCATCACGAAGAACGCCATGACCTGCCCGTCGAGCGTGCCGTTGATGCGCGCGAACGTGACGAGCGAGAGGTTGACGGCGTTGAGCATCAGCTCGATGCACATGAACACGACGATCGCGTTGCGGCGCACCAGCACGCCGACCGCGCCGATCGAGAACAGCAGCGCGGAGAGCAGCAGGTAGTACGTCGGGGTCATGAGTCCTTCTCCGGGCGACCGGTCAGGGCCCGCGCGTCGGGCTCCTGCTCGACGGGCGGGGGAACCGGCGTGGACTCGATGATCGCCGAGATCGACTCCGGCGCGATCGAGCCGTCGGGGAGCAGCGCGGGCACGGCCACGGAGTTGGCGGTGGCGTAGACGCCGGGGCCGGGCAGCGGGGAGATGCGGTCGTGCTCGCCGCGCAGCCGCGCCTCGACCGTGGCGCGCTGGCCGCGCTTGGCGTGCGAGCCGGACTGGGCGTGGGCGAGCACCATCGCGCCGAGCGCGGCGGTGATGAGCAGCGCCGAGGTGAGCTCGAACGCGAACAGGTACTCGGTGAAGATCAGCCGGCCGAGCCCGGTGACGTTGCCGTTCGAGCCCGCGGCGTCGGCCGCCAGCCCGGCGGGCTGCACCGCCGTCAGCGAGCGGCTGATGCCGGCGACGAGCAGCAGCGCGAGGCCGACGCCCAGGACCAGCGCCGCGAGCCGCTGGCCCCGGATCACCTCGACGACGGAGTCGGAGCTGTCCCGGCCGACGAGCATCAGCACGAACAGGAACAGCATCATCACGGCGCCCGTGTAGACGATGATCTGCACGAAGCCCAGGAACGGCGCCTGCTGCACCATGTAGAACACCGCGAGCGAGAACATCGTCAGCACCAGCAGCAGCGCCGAGTGCACGGCGTTGCGGGCGAAGACCATGCCCAGCGCGCCGGCCAGGGCCACCGGGCCGAGGATCCAGAAGACGATCGCCTCGCCGGTCGTCACGACCTCGGCGGCCTGCGCCAGAACCGTCATCGGACCTGCTCCCCCACCGGGTCGCTCTCCCCGCCCTGCTTCGCCAGCGTCGGGCCCTGCACGTAGTAGTCGGTCTCCGAGTCGCCGAGGCGCATCGGGTGCGGCGGCTGCTCCATGCCGGGCAGCAGCGGCGCCATCAGCTGCTCCTTGGTGTAGATCAGGTTCTGGCGGCTGTCGTCGGCGAGCTCGTAGAAGTTCGTCATCGTCAGCGAGCGCGTCGGGCACGCCTCGATGCAGAGGCCGCAGCCGATGCAGCGCAGGTAGTTGATCTGGTAGACCGCGCCGTAGCGCTCGCCCGGGGAGTAGCGCTCCTCCTCGGTGTTGTCCCCGCCCTCGACGTAGATCGCGTCGGCCGGGCAGGCCCAGGCGCACAGCTCGCAGCCCACGCACTTCTCCAGGCCGTCCGGGTGCCGGTTGAGCTGGTGGCGGCCGTGGTAGCGGGGCGCGGCGGGCGGGAAGTCCTCGGGGTAGGACTCGGTGACGACCTTCTTGAACATCGTCGAGAAGGTGACGCCGAAGCCCTTGAAGAACTCGAACATCTACTCGGCCTCCTTTCCGGCCGTGAGCGCCGCCGGCGTGGTCTCCGCCGTGCGGGCGCGCAGCTTGTGCCGCGAGGGGGTGGGCACCGCGAGGTCGAGCGGGGGCACCGGGTAGTCCGAGGCCAGCTCGACGACCGGCTCGGGCTGCTCCCGGTCGGGCACCAGGAACGCCACCACCAGCACCGCGGCCAGCACGATCCCGATGACGAACAGCAGCGCGACGAGGTTGTCGCCGCCCTCGCTGTTGCGCCACGTGCGGATCGCGAAGATCGTGAGGATCCAGAGCAGGCTGATCGGCACGAGGGCCTTCCAGCCCAGGCGCATGAACTGGTCGTAGCGCAGCCGGGGCAGCGTGCCCCGCAGCCAGATGAAGACGAACAGGAACAGGAACGTCTTGATCAGGAAGGCGACGGCCATCAGCCAGCCGTTGCCGTTGAGGAACGACAGCGGCCACGGCCACATGCCGCCGCCCAGGAACAGCGTGGTGGCCATCGCCGAGACGGTGACCATGTTGACGTACTCGGCCAGGAAGAACAGCGCGAACTTCAGCGA
>JAPLAT010000535.1 GCA_026393175.1 Pseudonocardiales bacterium | reverse complement strand
TGGCGCCGCGGCTGCGGGCCGCCTACCCCGCCCGGCCCGACGGCAGCACCTGGTTCCCGTTCCGGCGGATCTTCGCCGTCGCCCGCACGGCCTGAGCACCGGCGCCGCCCGGGGCGTCGGTGCTCAGGCGGCGGCGGCCCGGGCGCGGTACCGGTCCAGGGTGCGGGCGATGCCCTCGGCGTAGGGGGTGGGCGCCGGGCCGCCGAAGCGCGCGGTGAACGCCGTGCCGTCGACGACGAAGGGCATCTCGAACTGGTAGACCAGCTGCGCGCCCTCCCGGGCCAGCGGCAGCACCAGGCCGAGCGCGCGGGCGGCCCGGCTCGACACCGGCAGGAGCCGCGGCGGGGCGCCCGCCTGGCGGGCCACCTCCGCCGCGAACGCGCGCCCCGTGGTCGGGGCGGGGTGCGGGACGTGCCAGGCCCGCCCCAGGTCCGCGCCGTCCTGCTCGGCGAGGACGGCCAGCACGCGGGCGAAGTCCCCGACGAACGTGGGCGTGACGGGCCGGTCCGGGTCGCCGGGCCACACCGCGGGGCGGCGGGCCACCGCGGCGCCGAACAGCGTGCCCGCGAACACCGAGCGCACGCCGGGCCCGTACAGCTCCCCGGCCCGCCCGATCACGGCCCGGACGTCCCCGCGGTCGTGCGCGGCGAGGACGGTGTCGGCGAGCCAGGCCCGCAGCACGCCGCGGTCGCAGGCGGGGGCCACCGGCGTCGCCTCCGTCATGGGCGCGTCGACCCGGCCGTACATCCAGGTGTCGTCGGCGAACACGAGCACCGCGCCGGCCGCGGCGGCGCCGGCGATCGTGGCGCGGACGGCGGCGGGGAAGAGCTCGCGCCACCGGTCGAACGGCGGGTTGACGCAGTTGTGGACGGCCCGGGCGCCCGCGCAGGCGGCCACCATCGCGCCGGTGTCGGTGGCGTCCGCCGCGACGGTCTCGACCTCCGCCGGGAACGGCCCGCCCCCGCGGCGGCTGACGGCCCGGACCCGGTGCCCGCGCCGCAGCAGCTCCCGCACGAGCGCGGACCCGGTGCCGCCCGTGGCCCCGACGACGACGTGGAGATCGGTCATGACCCCTCCTCGGGAGAAACGTGCACGTATCTTCCGATGGCATGAAGAGATACGCAAGCGTTTCCTCTATGCTGCGGCCGTGACGACGAGGACGCGCCGCCGGGGGGCGGCGCTGGAGGCGGCCATCCGCGCCGCGGTGCTGGACCTGGTGGCCGAGCAGGGCGCCGCGGCCGTGACGATGGAGGCGGCGGCGGCCCGCGCGGGCACCAGCAAGCCCGTGCTCTACCGGCGCTGGCCCGACCGCGCGGCCCTGCTCCGCGACGCGCTGCTCGACGTGGCCGTCCGGGCCATCCCGTCCGCCGACACCGGGAGCTACCGCGGCGACATGCTCGCCGTCCTGCAGGGGTGGGCCGCGCTGTTCGGGGGGCCGATGGGTGCCGTCGCGACGGGCGTCGTCGCCGAGATGGCGCGCGACCCCGACCTCGCCCGGGCGTTCCGCGAGGGCGTCATCGGGCGCCGCAAGTCCGACATGGAGGCGCTGCTCGCCCGCGGGATCGCCCGGGGCGAGGTGCGCCCCGACGTGCCCGTGGAGATCGCCCGAGAGCTCGGCCAGTCGGTGCTCTGGCACCGCCATCTCGTCACCGGCGACCCGATCACCCCCGAGCTCCTGGAACGGCTCGTCGACGACGTGCTGGTGCCGTTCGTCCGCCCCCGGTGACGGCACTCGCCGCGCCCGCCCGGCAGGCGTAGGTTCGACGGCACCGCAGTCGTCCTCTCCACCCGGAGCACGCATGCCCAAGCCCGTTCTCATGACCGTCGACGACGACCCCGGGGTCAGCCGCTCCGTCGCCCGCGACCTGCGCCGCCGGTACGGCCAGGACTACCGCATCGTCCGCGCGGAGTCCGGTCCCGACGCCCTGGAGGCCCTGCGCGAGCTCGTGCTGCGCGGCGAGCCCGTCGCCGCGATCCTCGCCGACTACCGGATGCCGGAGATGAACGGCATCGAGTTCCTCGAGCAGGCGATGGACGTCGCCCCGCACGCCCGCCGCGCCCTGCTCACCGCCTACGCCGACACCGACGCCGCGATCCAGGCGATC
>JAPLAT010000241.1 GCA_026393175.1 Pseudonocardiales bacterium | reverse complement strand
GAGTTCGACGACATCGCCTTCGGGGAGGAGGACGCCCCCGCCACGGCGACGGGCGGTTCCGGCACGCCGGCGGACGATCTCGTGGCGGACGAGGGCCAGGTCGGCGATCCCCCGGTGGATGAGGTCGCGGTGGACGAGCCTGCGGTCGGGGAGACCGCGGCAGGCGAGTCCGCACGCGACGGGGTCGCGACCGACGAGCTCGCGTTCGACGACTCCGCGGTGGACGAGACGGCGGTCGACGAGACGGCGGCTGACGAGTCCGCGGCGGAGGAGACCGCGGCGGAGGAGACCGCGGCGGACGGGCCTGCGGTCGGCGAGCCCCGGGTGGACGGCGACCTCGTCAGCGATCCTGCGGTCGGCGAGGCTTCGGTGGGCGAGCCCGCGGTCGACGAGGCCGCGGTGGGCGAGCCCCCGGTCGACGAGGCCGCGGTGGACGGTCGCGCGGTCAGCGGTTCTGCGGTCGACACGTCCGTGGTCGACGAGTCCGCGGTGAACAAGGCCCCGGTGGACGAAGCCCCGGTGGACGAGGTCGCGGTGGACGAGGTCGCGGTGGACGACGCTCCGGTCGACGAGCCCGTGGTCGACGAGCCCGTGGTCGACGAGCCCGTGGTCGACGAGCCCGTGGTCGACGAGCCCGTGGTCGACGAGTCCGCGGTCGACCAGGCGCCGGTCGACGAGGTCCCGGCCGACGAAGCCCCGGTGGGCGAGTCCGCGGTGGGTGAGGCTCCGGCGGACCAGCCGGCGGTGGACAGCGCCACGGTCGACCAGCCCGTGGTCGAGGACGTCACGGCCGACGGCGACGCGCCGGACGGCCCCGCGCCCACCCCCGCAGCCGCCGCGACCGATGAGCCGACGGACGGTGAGGCGGCCGACGGGGCCGCGAACGGACCGGGTGCGGCGGGCGAGGAGCCGGCCGGCGACGGTGGGACCGGCGGCCGGTGACCGACCTGCTCGACGTCCACGACGTCCTGCTCGCCGACCTCGACGGCACCCTGTACCGGGGCCGCGAGGCGGTGCCGGGCGCCGTGGAGGCGGTCCGGGCGGCGGCGGAGCGGGGCGTGCGGACCGTGTACGTCACGAACAACGCCTCCCGGCGGCCGGTGGACGTCGCCGCGCACCTCGCCGAGCTGGGCTTCGCGGCCGCGGAGCAGGACGTCGTCGCGAGCTCGCAGGCCGCGGCGGCGATGCTGGCCGACCAGCTCCCGGCCGGGTCGCCGGTGCTGGTGGTGGGCACCGACGCGCTGGCCGAGGAGGTCACCGGGGTGGGCCTGACCGTCACCGCCGACGCCGCGGAGGCCGTCGCCGTCGTGCAGGGCCACAGCCCGGACACCGGGTGGCGGGTGCTGGCCGAGGCGACCGTCGCGCTGCGGGCGGGCGTGGTGTGGGTGGCGTGCAACGTCGACCCCACGCTGCCCACCGAGCGCGGGCCGCTGCCGGGCAACGGGTCGATGGTGGCCGCGCTGCGCACCGCGTCCGGCCGGGAGCCGCAGGTCGCGGGCAAGCCGGCGCCCGCGTTGCTGGAGGAGGCCGCGCGGCGCACCGGGGCGCGGAACCCGCTGATGATCGGCGACCGGATGGACACCGACATCGAGGGCGGGCGCGCCGCCGGGATGACGACGCTGCTCGTGCTCACCGGGGTGTCCGACGCCGCGGAGCTGCTCGCCGCACCGCCGGAGCAGCGCCCCGACCTGGTCGGTGCCGACATGGCCGCGCTCGCGTCCGCCGCCGAGGACCTCGCGCCGGGCCCACGCCCGGGGTGGACGGTCGACCCCGGCCCGGTCCTGCGCGGCGACGGCGACCCGCTCGACGCTCTCCGCGCGCTCTGCGCGGCGCACTGGGCGGCGGGCGGCGGGCCGGTCGAGGTGGGTGCCGGCGACGAGGGCGCCGCCGCGGCGCTCCGCGCGCTCGGCCTCGCCCCGTCGGATAGCGTGGCCGCACAGACCGCCGACCCGGCCGGAGCCCCCCGATGACCGTCCCGCTGCCCAGCGACCCGCGC
Source organism: Pseudonocardiales bacterium (assembly GCA_026393175.1). GTDB lineage: Bacteria > Actinomycetota > Actinomycetes > Mycobacteriales > Pseudonocardiaceae > Pseudonocardia. The sequence goes on along the minus strand of JAPLAT010000241.1, from coordinate 1,484 downwards.
GGCGCCTCCCCCGAGCAGCTGCGCACCGAGGTCGCCGCGGCCGTCGCTGGGCTCGACGGGCTCGCCGACCGGCCCCTGGCCGAGCACGTCGAGGCGTTCGAGCGCGTGCACGCGGCGCTGGGTGCGGCGCTGGCCCAGGGCTCGGCGCCGGGCGCGGCGTGACGTCGGTGGTCACCCGGGCCCGGCTGGACGCCGAGCTGGTACGCCGCGGCCTGGCCCGGTCCCGCCAGCAGGCGGCCGAGCTGATCGCCGACGGGCGCGTCGCCGTGCACGGCGTCGTCGCCGGGAAGCCGGCCACGGTCGTCGACCGCGACACCCCGGTGGTCGTGCGCGACACCGGCGGCCGCGAGTGGGCCTCGCGCGGCGCGCACAAGCTCGTCGGCGCGCTCGACGCCACCGGCGTCGACCCGCGCGGTCTGCGCTGCCTCGACGCCGGCGCGTCCACGGGCGGGTTCACCGACGTGCTGCTCGACCGGGGCGCGGCCCGGGTCGTCGCCGTGGACGTCGGCTACGGGCAGCTCGTCTGGCGGCTGCGCAGCGACGACCGGGTCGAGGTGCACGACCGCACCAACGTCCGCGCGCTGACGCCGGACGCGATCGGCGGGCCGGTCGACCTGACCGTCGCCGACCTGTCCTTCATCTCCCTGCGCACGGTGCTGCCCGCGCTGGCGGCCTGCACCGACGGGCTGCTGCTGCCCATGATCAAGCCGCAGTTCGAGGTGGGGCGCGAGCGGCTCGGGTCCGGCGGGGTCGTGCGCGACCCGGCGCTGCGGCTCGCCGCGCTCACCGACGTCGTCGCGGCCGCGCGCACGCACGGGCTGGTGCTGCGCGCCGCCGTGGCCAGCCCGCTGCCCGGGCCGTCGGGCAACGTGGAGTACTTCGCCCTGCTCGCCCGCGGCGACGCCGCGGACGACGTCGGCGACGGCGCGCTCGCCGCGGCCGTGGAGGCCGGGCCCGGATGAGCGGGCGTCGGCGAGCGGATCACCGGCACGGCGCACGGCGACGCGCGCGACCGGGCCCCGCGGGGGAGCGGGCATGAGCCGCGAGGTGCTGCTGGTGCTGCACACCGGGCGCGAGGAGAACCGGCGCACGGCCGCGGACGTCGCCGCCCGGCTCGCCGCGGCCGGGGTGCGCATGCGGGTGCTGGCCAGCGAGTGGGCGGACGTCGACGACGGGCGCCTGCCCCACGGGCTCGCCCCGCGGCTCGTCGACGGCCGCCCCGGCTGCGCCGACGGCGCGGAGGTGGTGCTGGTCCTCGGCGGCGACGGCACGCTGCTCCGGGCCGCGGAGATGGCCCGCCCGGTCGGGACGCCGCTGCTCGGGGTGAACCTCGGCCGGGTCGGGTTCCTCGCCGAGACCGACCTCGACGAGCTGGACACCGCGCTCGACGCCGTCATCGCCGGCCGCTACGACGTCGAGGAGCGGATGACGCTCGACGCGGTCGCCCGGCGCAACGGCGACGTCCTCGCGCGCACCTGGGCGCT
>JAPLAT010000003.1 GCA_026393175.1 Pseudonocardiales bacterium | reverse complement strand
CTGCGCCGCCCGCCGGGCCGCGAGGCCTACCCCGGCGACGTCTTCTACCTGCACTCCCGCCTGCTGGAGCGCTGCGCCAAGCTGTCCGACGAGAAGGGCGCCGGCTCGATGACCGGCCTCCCGATCATCGAGACCAAGGCGAACGACGTGTCGGCCTACATCCCGACCAACGTCATCTCCATCACCGACGGCCAGGTCTTCCTGGAGTCCGACCTGTTCAACCAGGGCGTCCGGCCCGCCATCAACGTCGGCATCTCGGTGTCCCGCGTCGGTGGCTCCGCGCAGGTCAAGGCGATGCGCAAGGTCTCGGGCTCGCTGCGGCTCGACCTGTCCCAGTACCGCGAGCTCGAGGCGTTCGCCGCCTTCGGCTCCGACCTCGACGCCGCCTCGGCCGCCGCGCTGGGCCGCGGGTCGCGCCTGGTCGAGCTGCTCAAGCAGGGCCAGTACGCCCCGCAGCCCACCGAGGAGCAGGTCGTCTCCCTCTTCCTCGGCACCCAGGGCCACCTGGACTCGGTGCCGGTCGGCGACGTCGCCCGCTTCGAGTCGGAGTTCCTCGACCACGTGCGCCGCAACCACGAGGGCATCCTGGCCGAGATCCGCGACACCGGGCAGCTGACCGACGAGAACAGCGACCGCATCACCGACGTCGTGAAGAAGTTCAAGCAGGAGTTCACGGCGTCCGACGGCTCCTCGGTCGTGCCGAAGGAGGCCGAGGCCGAGGCGCTCGACGAGGACGAGGTCGAGCAGGAGTCGGTCAAGGTCAACAAGCCCGCTCCGGCCAAGAGCTGAGGTAGCGACAAGTGGCAGCACAGATCCGTGTGCTGCGGCGGCGCATCAAGTCGACGCAGTCCATCAAGAAGATCACGCGGGCCATGGAGCTCATCGCCACGTCCCGGATCGTCAAGGCCCGGGGCCGCGTCGAGGAGTCCAAGCCCTACGCCGAGCAGATCACGGCCGTGCTCACCGAGCTGGCCAGCAACTCGGCGCTCGACCACCCGCTGCTCGTGGAGCGCGAGAACGCCAAGCGGGCCGCGGTGCTGGTCGTCACCAGCGACCGCGGCCAGTGCGGCGGCTACAACGCCAACGTGCTGCGCGAGGCCGAGCAGCTCCAGTCGCTGCTGCGCGAGCAGGGCAAGGAGCCGGTGCTCTACGTCATCGGGCGCAAGGGCGTGAACTACTACCGGTTCCGCCGCCGCCCGGTGCAGCAGGCCTGGACCGGCTTCTCCGAGCAGCCCTCCTACGAGAACGCGGCCGAGGCGGCGCGCACGCTCGTGGCGTCGTTCATGGCCGGCTCCGACGACACCGTCGGCCCCGACGGCGAGCGCGGCGCGGGCGAGGACGGCGTGCAGGGCGTCGACGAGCTGCACCTGGTCTACACGCAGTTCAAGAACATGGTGAACCAGACGCCGCAGGCGCGGCGGATGGCCCCGCTCGAGGTCGAGTACGCCGTCGACCCGGTCGTGCAGCCCGGCGGCGAGATCGAGGAGCGCGCACAGGCCGCGGCCGAGGCGTCGTCCTCGGGGCAGCCGCAGGCGCTCTACGAGTTCGAGCCGAACGCGGAGAACCTGTTCGACGCGCTGCTGCCCAAGTACATCGGCGCGCGGCTGTTCGCCGCGCTGCTGGAGTCGGCGGCCTCGGAGTCGGCGAACCGGCAGCGGGCCATGAAGGCCGCCACCGACAACGCGAACGAACTGATCCGTACCCTGACCCTGGAGAGCAACCAGGCCCGTCAGGCGCAGATCACCCAGGAGATCAGTGAGATCGTCGGTGGCGCCGACGCTCTCGTGACCACAGGAAGTGAGAGCTGATGACCGCCACCGCCGATTCCGGTACCCAGACGCGGATCGGGCGCGTCGTCCGCGTCACCGGCCCCGTCGTCGACGTGGAGTTCCCGCGCAACCAGGTGCCGGAGCTCTACAACGCGCTCACCGTGGACGTCGCCTTCGGCGACCTCGCGAAGACGCTGACGCTGGAGATCGCCCAGCACCTGGGCGACAACCTGGTCCGCACCATCTCGATGCAGCCCACCGACGGCCTGGTCCGCGGCCAGGAGGTCACCGACCTCGGCCGCCCGATCTCCGTGCCGGTCGGCGACCAGGTCAAGGGCCACGTGTTCAACGCGCTGGGCGAGTGCCTGGACAAGCCCGACCTGGAGATCACCGGCGACCTGTGGGGCATCCACCGCAAGGCGCCCGCGTTCGACCAGCTCGAGGGCCGCACCGAGATGCTGGAGACCGGCATCAAGGTCATCGACCTGCTCACCCCGTACGTCCAGGGCGGCAAGATCGGCCTGTTCGGCGGCGCGGGCGTCGGCAAGACGGTGCTCATCCAGGAGATGATCACCCGTGTCGCCAAGAACTTCGGTGGCACCTCGGTGTTCGCCGGCGTCGGCGAGCGCACCCGTGAGGGCAACGACCTCATCACGGAGATGACCGAGTCCGGCGTCATCAACGACACCGCGCTCGTGTTCGGGCAGATGGACGAGCCGCCCGGCACCCGTATGCGGGTCGCCCTGTCGGCGCTGACGATGGCGGAGTACTTCCGCGACGAGCAGAACCAGGACGTGCTGCTCTTCATCGACAACATCTTCCGGTTCACCCAGGCCGGCTCCGAGGTCTCCACGCTGCTCGGCCGCATGCCGTCCGCGGTGGGGTACCAGCCCACGCTGGCCGACGAGATGGGCGAGCTGCAGGAGCGCATCACCTCGACGCGCGGCCGCTCGATCACCTCGATGCAGGCGATCTACGTGCCCGCCGACGACTACACCGACCCGGCGCCCGCCACCACGTTCGCGCACCTCGACGCCACCACGGAGCTCTCCCGCCCGATCTCCCAGAAGGGGATCTACCCGGCGGTCGACCCGCTGACGTCGAGCTCGCGGATCCTGGACCCGCAGTTCGTCGGCGCCGAGCACTTCCGCGTCGCGAACGAGATCAAGCGGATCCTGCAGAAGTACAACGACCTGCAGGACATCATCGCCATCCTCGGCATCGACGAGCTCTCCGAGGAGGACCGGCAGCTGGTGGGCCGCGCGCGGCGCATCGAGCGGTTCCTCTCGCAGAACCTGCTCGTCGCCGAGCAGTTCACCGGCCAGCCCGGGTCGACGGTCCCGCTCAAGGAGACCATCGAGTCGTTCGACAAGATCGCCAAGGGCGAGTTCGACGACGTGCCCGAGCAGGCCTTCTTCCTCTGCGGTGGTCTCGAGGACCTCGAGAAGAACCGCAAGAAGCTCGAGGGCTGACGTATGGCGGAGATGACCGTGGAGCTGGTCGCGGTCGAGCGGCGGATCTGGTCGGGCCAGGCGACGTTCGTCCGGGCCCGCACCACCGTCGGCGACATCGGCGTGCTGCCCGGCCACCAGCCCACGCTCGCGCAGCTGGAGGAGGCCGGGGTCGTCCGCGTGGACGGCACCGACGGGACGTCCACGACGCTGGCCGTGCACGGCGGCTTCCTCTCGATCACGGGGGAGACCGTCACGGTCCTCGCCGAGTTCGCCGAGGTGGCCGAGGAGATCGACGTGCAGCGGGCGCGCGCCGCGCTGGACCGGGCCGACACCTCCGAGCCCGAGGGCGCGGCGGCGGCGGCCAGGGCGACCGCGCGCCTGCGCGCCGCCGGCGCGGCCGAGTAGCCGGCGGCCCCCTTGGTCGAGACGGTGCTCGGCGCGGTGCTGCTGATCGCCTGTCTGTGCCTGGGATACCTCGCCTTTCGGCGAGTGCGGCTCATGCGGGGCGGTGGTGTGGACCTGAGTCTGCGCCGCCGCCCCGCCGCCGTCTCCGCCCTGCGGGACGCCTCCATCGGCTGGCACGCCGGGGTGGGCCGCTACCGCGGGGACCGCATGGAGTTCCACCGGCTCACCTAGTTCCGCCCCGGCGCCTCGGTGGCGCTGGACCGCACCGCGCTGGAGATCGTCGACCGCCGCGAGCCGCTCGACGCCGAGAGCTACGTGATGCCGGCGGCGTCGGCCGTGCTGCGCTGCCGCAGCGGCGGCGTCGACGTCGAGCTGGCCATGGGGCCCGGCGTGCTCACCGGCTTCCTCGCGTGGCTGGAGGCCGCCCCGCCCGGCCGGGGCACCGGGTACCGCCAGGCGTCCTGAGCCGGTCCTAGGGGGCGGGCAGGCGCGGGACGACGGTCTCCATGAGCCCGGTCGCGACCGTGCACTGCTCCTCGTTCGGCCCGGTGCCGTCGTAGAGGATCTGCGTCTTCTCCACCCGGGCCTGGCCGTCGGCCGCGACGAACGCGCGCCCGGGGACCTGCACGAGGCAGCCGGACACGCCCGCGTAGCCGCCGGGGAGCACGCGCGCCTCCCGGCCGCCGATGGTCGTGGGCGTGCCGTCGCGGTCGTCCAGGGCGCCCTGGCGGCTCAGGAACAGCTGCACGCGCGGCGACTCGCCCCACCCGCAGGCCCAATTCCCGTACCGCGGCTCGCCGGTCACCGCCCCGAGGCCGGGCACCGTGGCGAGCGCGGCCGCGTCGAGCAGCGCGCACGCGTCCAGCCGCACGAGCGAGTTCGGCACGGCGGCCAGGGAGCGCTGCCCGATGCCGGTGGTCGTGACGCGGGTGACGGCGGACTCCGTGGCCGTGTCGGCGATCGCGCACAGGTCGACGGTGGTGCCGTCGCGGCCGTCGGCGGAGACGACGACCTGGGTGCGGTCGGCGAGCAGGATCGTGCGCTCGCAGTACGTCGCGGAGCCGGTGGTGCGGCCGACGGCGAGGTCGCCCCGGACCTCGACGGTGCCCGGGAGCCCCTCGGTGGGCGGGAGGGCCGGGAAGAACTCGGCCGTGACGATGACGCCGCCGCCCGCCGTCGGGAACATCGTGATCTGGCAGGCCGCGAACCCGCCGAAGTCGACGTCGATGTCGGCGTCGCCGTAGGTGCGCAGCGGCGCGGGGTCCAGCAGCGAGCACGGGTCGGCGGTGCGCGGGTCGGGCCCGGGCACGGGGGCGCCGGAGGCGGGCGTGGTGGACGACGGCGGGGTCGCGGTGCCCGGCCCGGCCGCCTGCGCCCCGTCCCCGCGGGCCTGCAGGCCGACGACGACGCCCGCGGTGACGACGAGGGCCGCG
>JAPLAT010000712.1 GCA_026393175.1 Pseudonocardiales bacterium | reverse complement strand
GCGCCGCGGCGGCCCGCGCGCTGCGCGAGGCGGGGCGGGTCGCGCAGGCCCTGGGGGCCCGGCCGCTGCTCGATGAGGTCCGGGACCTGGCGGTGCGGGGCCGCATCGACCTGGACGGCCCCGCCGCCGGGGAGCCCGCGGCCGCGCCGGCGGCCCCCGGCCCGCTCGCCGACCTCACCGCCCGCGAGGTCGAGGTGCTGGCCGAGCTCGCCAAGGGCCTGACCAACAAGGAGATCGGCCGGCGCCTCTACATCAGCGAGAAGACCGTCGGCGTCCACGTCGGGCGGATCTTCACCAAGATGGGCGTGCACAGCCGGGTGCAGGCCAGCGCCGTGCTCCAGCGCTCACGCCCGGCACCCTGAGCCGGTCGCGCCCGCCTCGAACAGCGTGCGCAGCTTCTGCAGGGCGCGGGCCCGGGTCGGCCCGATGCTGCCGACCGGCACCCCCGTGCGGCGGGCGATCTCGGCGTAGCCGGGGGGCGCGTCCTGGAACAGCACGCGCACGAGCGTCGCGGACCGCACGGGCAGCGCGTCCACCAGGCGGCGCACCCGGCGCAGCGTGTCGGCGTCGACGACGGCCCGCTCGACGTCGACGGCCGCGTCCCGGAACACGGCGCCCTCGGCGTCGTCCAGCGGGTCGGCCCGCCCGCTCTCCCGGATGATCCGCAGGCACTCGCGCCGCGCGGTCGTCCGCAGCCAGCCGCCCAGCGCCTCGGGGTCCCGGATGTCGCGGTGGTGCTCCACCATCCGCAGCCAGGTGCCCTGCGCGGCGTCCCGCGCGTCGGCGGGCTGGAGCCGGTGGGCCACGACGGCCGCGATCACGACGGGCTCGAACCGCTCCACGAGCCGGGCCCAGGCGTCCCGGTCCCCCGCGCCGGCGCGGCGCAGCAGGTCGGTCGTGGGGGTCTCGGGCCGGACGGCGTCGGCGGCGGAGGCCGTGCCTGCGCGCGGAGCGGGACGGGTGACGGTCATCGCGGCCTCCTGGCGCTCGCTCGGTGGTGGAGGAGAGCCTCGGGCCACCGGGGTCGCCGGGCGTCCGGTGAACGCCCTACGCCGGCCGGGCCGCGCGCCCTATTCCGCCGTGCGGTTCGCCCGTCAGGCCCACGGGTGCCGCCGGACGGACGCCGGGCCGCTCGGCCGGGCCGCTGGGGCCGCGGCTCAGCGGGCGACGGACCGCCGCCCCGTCCACGACATGCCGAGCACCCGCTCGATCCACCGCAGCGCGGTGCCGCCCCGCCCGATGATCCAGGCCAGCCGGGCCGACTCCCAGTCCAGCTTGTTCAGCACGGCGTCCGCGGCCGCCTCGTCGACCCCGCCGTCGCCGGTGCGGGCCATGGCGAGGGTGACCGCGTTGTCCCAGACCCGCTCGCGGTAGTAGGACAGGGCCCACTGGGCGAGGCGCTCGTCGATCCGGCCCATGAGGCGGTCGGCGACGCCCAGCCCGGGGGCGTGGTCGCGGGCGAGGATGTCCTGGATCCCCTCCATGGACCGGACGAGCAGGTTGTTGACCTGGTCGTGGTCGAACCTGCGGCGCTGCAGCGCGACCGGGTCGCGCAGGACGGACGCGTCGAGGTGGGCCGCGATGGCCTGCGCGAGGTCGTAGTTGATGTGGGCGTTGATGCCCAGCAGCACGTTGAGCAGGACCGCGGAGCGCGCGTCGGCCGCGGCCCGGTCGGCCGCCTTCCACGCCCGGTCCCGGGGCCCGGTCCGCCCCCGGACGGTGAGCGAGCCGAAGTACAGGGTGGCGAACGAGCCGGACAGGCCCCTGACCCAGTCCGCGTCCTGGAACACCGCCCGCCCCGCGTAGGCGCCGCACTGCTCGATGGCGTCGTGGACCTCCTGCGTCATCTCCCGGTACACGCGCAGGAACACCATCCGCTGGTCGACGGGCGTGCGGTCGGCGAACACCGCCAGCGTGGTCTTCATGCAGTCGAGCGCCTCGTGGATCGTCGCCGGGCGCTGTGCCCCGAGCTCGTCGTCGTCCATGCCGCTCCGCCCTCCTCGTCCCTCGTCCCGGTCCCCGGGTCCCCGGGTTCAGGCGTCCCGGACGGGAGCCGCCTGCCACCACCCCGCTCCGTCCGGGAACAGGTCGTCGAGCTCGACGAACGGGCGGCGCGGCGGGAGGTGGCGGTCGGCGCCGCCCGGCCCGGTGGGTGCCGCGGGCCCGTCCCCGTCCTGTACCGCCTCGGTGCGCTCGCTCATCCGCGTCCTTCCCCGGTGCCCGGGTGCCGTCCGTACGGGCACCCGGAGGCAGGAGGGGCCGGGCGGCCGGCAGATACATCGGCCCGCTGCCCGGACGCGCGAGTGCGCCGCACGGCGGGAGGCCGTGCGGCGCCCTCGGCACCACCATCGTCGTCGTCACCATCACGCGACGATCAGGACTGCTGCGCGTGCTCCAGCGGGGCCACCCCGGCCGAGACCTCGTACGGGTTGGCGTAGGGCAGCGG
>JAPLAT010000227.1 GCA_026393175.1 Pseudonocardiales bacterium | reverse complement strand
CGGGCGCCGTCGTGCGCGACGACGACGTCGGTGCGCTCCGCGCCGGTCAGCTCGTGCTTCGCACGCTCGGCGGCGAGCACGAGGGCCTGGGCGCCCGCGGAGTCGTCGAGGGGGTCCTCGGCGTCCGGGTTCTCCGCACAGAACACCCGGGACAGGTGCAGCGCGATCCGCTCGTCCCAGTCGGCGCCGCCGAGCTGGTGGTCGCCCTCGACGGCGAGCACGGAGATGCGCCGGTCGGCCAGCTCGATGACGGTGGCGTCGAAGGTGCCGCCGCCGAGGTCGTAGACGAGGACGGTCTCGTGCGCGTCACCTTTCCCCAGGTCCGGCGCGCCGTCGAGGCGGCCGAAGCCGTAGGCCAGCGCGGCCGCGATGGGCTCGGAGAGCACGTCGACGACCTCGAGCCCGGCGTAGGTGCCGGCGAGCACGGTCGCGCGCCGCTCCTCGTCGCCGAAGTAGGCGGGCACGGTGATGACGGCGGCGGTCGGGCGCTCCCCGGCGAACTCGGCGTCCGCGACCAGCGACTTCAGGATCAGCGACGACACGGCGGGCGCGGACCAGCCCTTGCCGTGCGCGACGAACCGCCACTCGGCGTCGCCCATGCGGCGCTTCACCAGCGCGCACACGTGCTCCGGGTCGAGCCGGGCCTCGCGCCGCGCCCCCTCCCCCACGACGTGCTCGCCGGGCGAGGCGAACAGCACCACCGACGGCGTGGTCGGGCTGCCGGACAGCCCGGTCAGCACCTGCGGCCGCCCGTCCGGGCCGGTGCGGGCGATGGCGGAGTTCGTGGTGCCGAGATCGATACCGTGGACGGCCACGGCGGCGAGACTAGCGATAGCGTCGGGCGGTGCCCACGCTGCAGGAGGTCTCCGACAAGGTCGACGACGTCGCCCGCGCGCTGGCCCGGCAGGCCGCCGTCCTCGCCGCCCTGACCGACGCCGCACCGGCCGCCGCCGGGCCCGACGTCGCGCTGCTGGTGGACCTGCACGCGCTGCACCGCGACGCCACCGCCTGCGCCGCCACCGCCCGCTCCCGCCGCGAGCGGGCCGGCTTCGAGGCCGTCGCCGCCGGGCTGGAGCGGCTGCTCACCGGCCGCGGCGGGCGCCTCCTGAGGCCGGTGCCGGGCGAGGCGTTCGACGGCCGGACCATGGAGGCGGCCGAGGTCGTCCCCGCCGCCGACGGGGCCGCCGACCGCACCGTCGCCGCCGTGCACGAGCCCGGCCTGGCCGCGGGCGACCGGTGCGTGCGCCCGGCCCGGGTGGCGGTGCACCGGGTCCGCTGACCGTCGGACCGACCACGGGCCGCCCTGCGGGGGGCAGACCGCTCGGGCACGGTGGGCCGATGGACCGACCCCGACTCGACCTGACCGGCGTCGTGCTGGACACCCCCGACCCCGACGCGCTGGCCCGCTTCTACCAGGACCTGCTGGGCTGGACCCGGCACACCGACGAGCCCGACTGGGTCACCCTGCACGACCCCCGCGGCGGGGCCGGGCTGTCCTTCCAGCGGGAGGAGCACCACGTGCCGCCGGTGTGGCCGGCCGGTCCGGGCGACCCGCGCATGCAGGTGCACCTCGACATCGAGGTCGACGACCTGGACGCCGCGAGCGCCCACGCCGTCGCGCTGGGGGCCGTGGTCGCCGGGTTCCAGCCCCAGGACGACGTGCGCGTGCACCTCGACCCGGCAGGCCACCCGTTCTGCCTGTTCCTCTGAGGGCCGACCTCGCAGACCGCGTGGTCACCGCGCAGGCCGCCGGCGGTCTGCGCGGTGCCCCTGGCCCTGCGCGGTGACCGGGCCCCTGCGAGGTGACCGGTCGCTCAGCCGACCTCGGCCATGACCTCGTCGGAGACGTCGAAGTTGGCGTAGACGTTCTGGACCTCGTCGGAGTCCTCGAGGGCGTCGATCAGCTTGAAGACCTTCTTCGCGCCCTCGGCGTCCAGCGGGATCTGCATC
>JAPLAT010000706.1 GCA_026393175.1 Pseudonocardiales bacterium | reverse complement strand
CACCCACCGCGGACTCGCCCACCGGGGCTTCGTCGGCCGGGACCTCGTCGACCGGCGCCTGGTCGACCGCGGACTCGTCGACCACGTACTCGTCGACCACGGGCTCGTCGACCGGGGCCTCGTCCGCCGCGACCTCGTCGACCGCGACCTCGTCCACCGCGACCTCGTCGACCACGGACGTGTCGACCGCAGACTCGCTGACCGCGCGACCGTCCACAGCGGCCTCGTCGGCCGGGGGCTCGCCCACCGCGGCCTCGTCGACCGCGGGCTCGCCCACCGCGGCCTCGTCGACCACCCGGGGCTCGCCGACCGCAGTCCCGTCCGCCGCGGTCTCCTCCGCCGCGGACTCGTCCGCCGCCGTCTCGTCCACCGCCGTCTCGTCCACCGCGGAGTCGTCGAACGCGAGCTCGTCGGCCGCGATCCCGTCGCGTGCGGACTCGCCTGCCGCGGTCTCCCCGACCGCAGGCTCGTCCACCGCGACCTCATCCACCGGGGGATCGCCGACCTGGCCCTCGTCCGCAACGAGATCGTCCGCCGGCGTGCCGGAACCGCCCGTCGCCGTGGCGGGGGCGTCCTCCTCCCCGAAGGCGATGTCGTCGAGCTCGTCGTCGGGCGCGTCACCGGTGATCTCGCCGATCCGGTGGGCCGCGTCGGTCTCGCCCGCGAGGTCGGCGTCCGCGGCGTGCACGAACCACTGCACGGCGTCGGAGTCGCGGCCGGCGGCCAGGAGGTTGTCGGCGTAGGCGTAGAAGAGGCGGGCGCTCCACGGGTCGCGCCGCGCCGGGTCCAGCTCGGGGATCTGCAGGGCCACGACGGAGGCCTCGACCTCGCCGAGGTCCCGCCGGGCCCCGGCCGCCACGATCGCCAGCTCGATCCGTTCGGCGGCGCCCAGCTCGGACGCCTCCGGGCTGCGGGCGAGGTCGATGGCCCGCTCGGGGCGGCCGAGGGCCCGCTCGATGTCGGCCATGACCGGCACGTGCACGGGCCCGCCGCCCATCCGCCGCGCGGCGCGCAGCTCGGCGAGGGCCTCGGTCCACTCCCCCGCGTGGTAGGCCGCGATGCCCGCGGCCTCGCGCACGACGGCGATCCGCGATGCCCGCCGCCGGGCGAACCGGGCGTGCTCCAGGGCCAGCTCCGGGTCCTCGTCGACGAGGCTGCCCGCGGCCACGAGGTGCCGCGCGACACTGTCGGCGGTGTCCTTCTGCAGGCCGCGCAGGTCGCGGCGGACCTCGGCGTCGAGGTCGGTCGCGGCCACGTCGTCGGGGAGGGGCGGCTCGACGACGAACGACGCGCGCGCCGTGTCCGGGATCGGGGAACGCCTGCGGTCGCCCGAGCGGTCGTCGCGCTCCTGCCCGGGACGCGACGACGGACGACCACCGGACGTCCCCGCCCGGTCGGTGCGGGGACGGTCGCCGCCGGAGCGGGGTCCGCCCGTCACCGGACGGTCGGAGTCCCGCCGGGGAGCGGTCCGCCGGTCGTCGTCGCGACGCCCGGCACCCGGCGCGCGGTCGCGACCGGGGCGGTCGAACCCTTCGCGCCGCGGGGCTCCGCGGTCGTCCGAGCGGGCCCGGTCCGCGCCGGCACCGGCGTCCTGGCGACGGTCGTCGCCCCGCGCGTACTCGCGGCGGCGGTCGTCGCCGTACCGGGCATCCCCGTATCGGGTATCGCTGCGCCGGTCGTCCCCACGCCGGTCGTCGTCGTGGCGGCCACCACCGGTGCGGGTGTCCTCGCGCCGGTCGCCGCGGCCGCGGTCCTCGAAGCGGCCACCGCCGGGACGGGCATCCCCGCGCCGGTCCTCGCCGTGGCTGCCGCCGGTGCGGCGGGTCGCGTCGAACCCGCCGTCGGCCCGGTCGGCGCGACGGGGGTCGGGACGCCGGTCGTCGGAGCGGGCGCCGCGGTACGTCGGGCGCCGGTCGGCACCCCCGCGGTCGTCCGACCGGTCGTCGCCGCGCCCCGCCGCGGACCCCTGGTACCCGGACCGCCGGTCGGCCGGGCCCCGGTCGTCACGGCGGTAGCCGCCACGCTCGTCGCGGCGCGCGGTGGGACGGTCGTCCCGGGAACCGGTGCGCCGGTCGTCCCCCGACCAGGACCGTGCGGGGGCGCGATCGTCGCGGCGCCTGTCGTCACCACGGTCGGCCTGCGGACGCGGGGTCCACTCCCGGCGGGCGGGCCGCTCGTCGCGGTCGTCCCTGCGGTCCGACCACGTGCCGCGCCGTTCCGGACGGCCACCGTCGCGCTGGACGTCGGCCCGGCGCTCGGCCCGGTTGCCGCTCCCGCCTGCCGGGCGCCCGCTCGCCGCGCCGCCCCGCGTGTCCTGCCGGGAGCCACCGCGGAAGCCGCCGTCGCGCGGGCCGCGCGTCTCGCGGCCGGAGTCGCGCCGGTCGGACCAGCCGGACCCGTCACGGCCGCCCGTACCGGACCGGGCGTCACGGTCCCGCCCCGAGGGACGGCCGTCCGAGCGCGATCCCTGGTAGCGCGGCCGGTCGTCGCCGGCGGCGGGCCGGCCGGAGCGGCCCTCCCCGCTGCGGGTCGGCCGCTCGCCGCGGCTCGCGCCCCGGTCGTCACCGGAGCGACCTCGGGGGGTGTCGCGGGGGGCGGAGCCGCGGTCGTCGCGGCGGTCGCGCCACGGGCGGTCCTCGCGGTCACCGTCGCGGCGGGGGTCGTCCCCTCGCCGGGCCACCGGGCGCCGGTCCGAGCGGTCGCCGTCGCCGGAACGGGCGCGCGGGCCGTCGGACCAGCCGGAGCCCGTGCGGGACCCGCCGCCGGATCGGGCGTCACGCCGGGCCGCACCGGTCGAGCTCTGTCGTTGCTGCGCGCCGCCGCGTTCGTCCCGTCGCGGGCGGTCATCGCTGGAACCATCCGCGATACTCACCTGCAGAGGATACAAAAAAGTGGGCCCCCGCCGTTCGGCGGGGGCCCACAAATGGGTTTGATGTCGGCGGCGACCTACTCTCCCACACCCTGGCGAGTGCAGTACCATCGGCGCTGGAGGGCTTAGCTTCCGGGTTCGGGATGGGACCGGGCGTTCCCCCTCCGCCACAACCACCGACAACACTAGCGTGTCG
>JAPLAT010000125.1 GCA_026393175.1 Pseudonocardiales bacterium | reverse complement strand
TGGGAATCCGAACCACGGCACCGGGCCGGGCGGCGGTCGTGCTGCTCGCCGCGGCGGGGCTGGTGGCAGGAGTGGGTGGCTGCGGGGACAGTGCGGGTCCGGACCAGGGCACGACGCTCAGTGATCTACAGGCCGAGGATGCTCCTGTCGGCGGTGCCGATGAGGCCGACATCGCCACCGCCCCGGATGACACGGAGCTGTTCCTGCCGGACCAGGCGAGTTACCTGGGACGGGAGGTGACCGTCAGCGGCCGGATCGTCGAGGTGTTCTCCCCGCACGTCTTCGTCATCGGGGAGGACGACCTGGCCACGCTCGTCACCCGGCCCGACGACGCGCTCACTCTTCAACCCGGAGCCACGGCGCAGGTGAGCGGGACGGTGGGGCCGTTCGTCCTCGTCGACGTGGAGGAGGAGCTGGGAATCGACCTCGTCGACGCGGACTTCCGGGAGTTCGAGGGTGCACCCTACGTCCGGTCCGCCAATGTGAACCTCCTCGATGCCGACGGCTGATCGGCCGGTCACGAGCTCGCCCCGCCCGATCGATCCCGCCCGGCGCCACTGCCCGGGGCACCGAGCGGGGACCACGACACGGCGGAGGCGCTCATGACCGGCACGGAGCGACGCGGCCGCCCGCCGGGGACGCCGCCCCGCCGGCTCGTCGTGGGCGCCGCCTACAGCGGGGCGGGCCTGCTCGTGTTGCTGGTCCTGGGCGCGGCTGCGGGAACGCTGCTGGCCGGACAGGCCGCGACGGGGCAGCGGATGGCGACGGGCGTGCAGGACGCCGTGTCGAGTGTCCCCGGGGTGCTCGACGTCGTCCGGGAGGCGACCGGGTTGGGCAGCCCTGTCGCCGCTGCGGTGGTGATCGGACTGCTGGGTGCGGCGCTGCTGCTACAGGGGCGGTGGAGCCTGGCGGGGTACGTCGCCCTGACCGGCCTGGGCGCCGTCGTGCTCGGTGCCGGTACCGGGGTGCTGGCGGCGGTGCTCGCACCGCAGGCGCCGGTCGGGCCCGGGGGGCACACGCTGTCGGCGGTGGTGGCGTACGGGTTGCTGCTGGTCGTGCTCACCCCGGGCGTGCCGTCGCGATGGCGGCGTGGCGTCGTCGTGGCGGTGGTGGCGCTCGTCGTCCTCGTCGGATTCACCCGGCTCGCGCTGGGCGACGGCCCGGTCCCGGTCGTGCTCGGGGCACTGCTCGGGGCGGGATGGCTGGCCGTCACGACCACGGTGCTCGGCCATCGCGGGCGGCTGACGCGTGACGGGCCCCAGCGGCCCGTCGCGGCGGGCCGGGCGGGGGCGGTGCCGCACCCGGTGCGGCGGACGGGTGTGCTCGTCGGGGTGTGGCTGGTGCTGCTGGGTCCGCTCCTGGGTGCGGGTGCGCTGGTGACGGACTCGGCGGCGGTGCAGCGCGCGGACGCGACCGTGACCGGGTGGTTCGTGGCGGTCCGCTCCCCGGTGCTGACGCCCGTGGCGGAGGTGTTCAGCGCGCTGGGCGACACCCCGACGGTCGTGGCCGGAGCGCTCGCGCTCGCCGCCGTGGCGGCCGTGGCCACCCGCAGCGCGCGGCCGGTGGGCCTGGTCGTGCTGGTGCTGGGCGGGGAGCTGGCGTTGTTCCTCCTCAGTGCGGGGGTGGTGGACCGGCCGCGTCCGGACGTCGGGAACCTGGGCCTGCTGGTGCCGCCGACGTCGAGCTTCCCCTCCGGGCACGTGTCGGCGGCGGTCTGTCTCTACGGGCTCGCGGCACTGCTTGCGGCGCGCCGGCTCCCGCCGGGCCGGCGGTGGGCACCGGTCGCGGCCGCGGTGGTGGTCGTGGTCTGCGTGGGGTCCGGGCGGTTGTACTTCGGCATGCATCACCCGACGGACGTCCTGGCGAGCGTGCTGTTCGCGGTGCCGTGGCTGCTGGCC
The DNA here is from genome assembly GCA_026393175.1 of Pseudonocardiales bacterium. Taxonomy (GTDB): domain Bacteria; phylum Actinomycetota; class Actinomycetes; order Mycobacteriales; family Pseudonocardiaceae; genus Pseudonocardia. The sequence continues at coordinate 5,494 of JAPLAT010000125.1, read as the reverse complement.
TGCCTGCGCCTCGGCCCGCTCGCCGCCGGGGTCGACCGGTGACGCGGCTCGCCGGCGCCGTGGTCGAGGTCGGGGCGCTGCGGCTGCATGTGCGGACCGGCCGGCCGGCCGAGTCCGGCGCGGCCCCGGTCCTGCTCGTGCCCGGGCTGGCCTCCTCGTCGCGGTACATGGAACCGCTGGGTGTCGAGCTGGCCGCGGACCGCCTGGTGGTGGCCCCCGACATGCCCGGCAACGGGCGCAGCCCCCGCGCCGAGCATCCGCTCTCGCTCGACGAGCTCGCCGAGACCCTGCAGCGGCTGATGGAGAAGACGACCGGGCCGTCGGTGGTGGTGGCCAACACGTTCGGCTGCATCCTCGCGGTCGAGCTGGCGCTGCGGGCTCCCGACCTCGTGGAACGGCTCGTCCTCACCAGTCCGGTCCTCGCACCCCGGGCCCGGCAACCGGTCCCGCTGGTCGTCCGCTTCGCCCGTGCGATGCGGCACGAACCGCCGGGCTACCTGGCCCTGATGGTGCGGGACGCCCTGCGCGCCTCCGTCCGGCGGGGACGTGCTGACCTGCAGGCCCTGCTGGAGGTCCCGGTACTGGAGCGGGCCGGCGACCTGAGGGTCCCGACGCTGGTCGTCCGGGGAACCCGGGACCATCTCGTCCCCGTTCCGTTCGCGCGGCGGCTGGCCGGTCGGATCCCGGGGGCCGAGTTCGCCGAACTCGAGTCCTCGCACGCGCTGCCGTTCGTGGCCCCGCGCGTCCTGGCCGAGCTGGTGCGCTCCGGCCCGGCGACGGACGGCGCGTGACACGGACGGCACCCCGACCCGTGAGCGACGGCGCGTCCACCGCTCCACGACCGCTCGTGACGGGATCGTGATGTGCGCCCCGCTGTCGGATCGCACGAGCCCTCCCGCCTTCTCGTTCCCGGCGACCTGACGATGATGGTGCGGCGGTACCGCGTCGCCACCGGGTGGCCACCCGGTGGAGAGGAGATCGTCAGGAGCCCGTGCCTCGGTGGCAGCGGGGGCAGGCGCGCGCCACACCACCGAAGCGCAAGGAACTCGGCAGGTGCGACGGCATCGGAGAGGGCGACGATCGACGCGACGAACCGATCTGTCCGGAAGGCACCGAGCCCGTGAGCCGTCAGCGTCGCCTGCTCCTTCAGATCGAGAGACATCTGGTCCTCGAGGATCCGGTCCTCGCCGAGGCCTTCCACCTGTGGAACGAACGCTGCGCCGGAGTCGAGGCGGCCCGGCCGAGCGAACGGGCGGGCCGGATCCTGCTCCTCGGTGCCGCCGCGTTGATCCTGGCGGTGTGGGTCGTGTGGTGACTCGAGGCGACGGCGCCCGATCCCGTCCGTCGCCGACGGCCGGCCGGCGTCCGGCTCCCGGCCGGACGCGGCGCTGGACCCTCCTCGCGCGGGCCAGGTCGTGACGCGGCCCCACCCTGCACCACGCGTCGCGTGCTGACCGACCCGCTGCGGTGATCCGACACACATCTTGTGCGTCAATGCAACGATAGCGTGCCGCAGCACGTCTTCAGCACGTGAATGTTGCCGGTTCTGTGAGGGTCGCCGGGGTCGGGCTGGCCGCGGCCGTCGCCGTGGGGTTGGTCTCGTCCTGCGGAACGGCGCTCCCCGTCGAAGCGGCCGTCCCCACCGGATCGCCCGCCACCGTGACGGGCGCTCCGGTCGCGACCACGGCCCCGACGCCGACCACTGCCGGGCCGACCGGCGGCGGTTCACAGGTGACAGGGTCCACGCAGGTTCCCCCTGGGGCCCCGACCGTGCAGCTGGAGCGCGGGGACGAGGGGTCCGGGGTGCTCGCCCTGCAGGAACGTCTGACCGCGCTGGGCTACTGGTTGGGCGAGCCCGACGGCCGGTTCGGCCGCTCCACCGAGCAGGCGGTGTTCGCGCTGCAGGGAGTGGCCGGGCTGCGGCGCGACGGGGTCGTCGGGCTCGCGACCCGCGCCGCGCTCGACGACGGTGCCCGGCCGGTGCCGCGCAGCAGCAGCGGGGTCGTCACCGAGATCGACCGGGACGCCGGCGTGATCGCGTTCGTGCGGGACGGAGCGGTGGATCTGGTCCTGCACACCTCGACCGGGACGTTCGAGGAGTACACCCACGACGGGCGCCGGCTGCTGGCCGACACGCCGGAGGGCCGGTTCGCCGTCTCCTGGAGCGTGGACGGCTGGCGAGACGGTGCATTGGGCCGGCTCTACCGTCCGCGCTACTTCCACCCCGACGGCATCGCCGTGCACGGCTACCCGAGCGTGCCCGCGTACCCGGCCTCCCACGGCTGCGCCCGCGTGTCGATGGCGGCCATGGACATGATCTGGGCTCGTGGCCTGATGCCGAGCGGGAGCACCGTTCTCGTCCATTGACCCGCGTGGGCGCCGCCCCTCCGCGCTGCTGTTCCCCGGTGGGCCCGAAGGTGCCCGCAGTGTGCTGGGTTCGATCACGACGTCGATGATCTCGATCACCGGTCTGGTCTTCTCGATCACGATCGTCGCCCTGCAGCTCGCGGCGGGCCGGTTCACCTCACGTGTGATGCGTGACTTCCTCCGTGACCGGCTGATCCAGTGGACGCTCGGGATCTTCGTGGCCACCTTCACCTACGCCCTCGCGCTGCAGCGCTCGGTGCGGGGCACGTCCGAGACGGGGGCGTTCGTGCCGGCCCTCGGCGTGACCGTGGCGTTCCTGCTGGTGCTGGTCAGCGTCGGGTCGTTCATCGCGTACATCCACCACATCGCGAACGCCATCCGCATCGCCTCCATCGTCGACCGGATAGCAGCGCAGACCCGGGAGGTGATCGAGGACCTCGTCCCGGACGTCGAGCCCGCCCCGGCCCCGGAACCGCCGCACGGAGATCCGGACCACGTCGTTCCCGCCTCGCGGCAGGGCGTCGTGGTCGCGGTGGACCGAGCCGGACTGGTGGAGGCCGCCCGCGGCCTCGGCGTGGTGGTGACGGTGCTCGCCCCGGTCGGGGAGTTCCGTCCGGCCGGGGCGCCGATGCTCGCCGTGCACGGCGACGTGGCGGACCGGCTCGACCGTCGGCCCGGCCGAACCGTCACCTTCGACTCCGAACGCACTCACGAGCAGGACGTCGCGTTCGGGTTCCGACAGCTCGTCGACATCGCCGAACGCGCGTTGTCACCCTCGCTGAACGATCCGACGACCGCAGCGCAGGCACTGGACCAGCTGCACGACCTGCTGCGTCGGATCGCCGGACGGCCCACCCCGAGCGGACGGCACGTCGACCGGGACGGGACGCTGCGTGTCGTGCTCCCGCTGCCGGCGTTCCCGGCGTTGCTCGACCTGGCGATGGAGGAGGTCCTGCACTACGGAGCCGAGGACCCACAGACCCGTCGGCGGGTCAGGGCGATGCTCGAGGACCTGGGCGCTACGGCACGTCCGGAGCATCTCCGTGCGGTGCGTCGGTGGCTGACGGCGCTTCCCGGGCCGTAGCGAAGCGGCTCAGGGATCGGATCGCCGGGGCACGACGAACCTCGAGCACGCGATGCGTGTGCGGGCAGCCTGCGAGCAGCCATCAGGACCGATGTGCCACAGTCTTGCCGGTGAGCATGCAACCTCTGCGTACCCGCAGGCGGAAGAAGTCGGTGTGATGGCCGAGGACGACGACGTGGAGGCGGTGCTCGCGGCGACGCGGGTGCTGGTGGGCGTGAGCGCGCAGTCGGTGGCCCGGCTCGAGGGCGAGGTGTCGCTTCCGCAGCTACGGGTGCTCGTCATGGTGGCCAGCAGGCATGGCATGAACCTCAGCGCGGTGGCGGCAGGGCTGGGTGTGCACCCGTCCAACGCCACCCGCGCCGTCGACCGGCTTGTCGTGGGCGGGCTGCTGTCGCGTCACGACGACCCGACCGACCGGCGGAACCTGCAGCTCGATCTCACCGACGCCGGACGCGAGGTCGTCGAACGGGTCACCGAGGACCGGCGGGTGGCGATCAGGGAGATCCTCGAGCGAATGCCGGCCAGCCGGCGCCGGGCGTTGGTGCCCGTCCTGCGCTCGTTCGCCGAAGCCGCGGGCGAGACCCCGGAGCCGGCCGTGTGGTCGCTCGGCTGGCCGACGACCAGGTGAGCTCGGCGTTCCTTCTCGCCGGGGTGGCGAGCCGAGATCGGCCACCCGACGTCGCTGAGCACGCCGCGCGCCCGCATACCGGCGGCCGTCGAGACGGTCACCCCTGAAATCCGGCCCACCGGTACGGACGGGCGGTCGGCTCCGCCCGTCCGTACCGCTCGGCCCGTGGTCGTCATCCATCCGGTGTCGTCACCGCATGCCGAACGGTGGCATGCCGTAGGGCGGCATGCCGGGCGGAACCTCGGACATGTCGGGCCGGGCCCGCACCGCTCTCGCGGACACGCTGACGACGGTCGCGACGAACATCAGGAACACCAGGCCGGTCAGGCCCAGCAGCAGGGCGACGAACAGCACCGCCAGGTAGCCGACGATGGCCCGGGTGCCGATCGAGCGCCGCAGGGCCGAGCGCAGTGGGCCGATCTCGTCCTCGACACGGCTCAGGCGGTCGCACAGCTCGGGGTCCATGGCACGAAGATCGCGTTCGATCCCCTCGAGCACGAGCCGGTCCCGACGGCTGTTCACGTCCGGGCTCCCTCGCCACGGCGCGAGGACCACAACGCCGCTCCGGACATGCCGCCCAGTGCTGCGGCGCCGGCGCCCAGACCCAGCCCGAGCGCAGCCCAGCCGGCGCTCTGCCGGACCGTGCCGACCACCTGAGCAGGATCGACGTTCACCTGCTGAGGAGCCATGGCCGGGCTCTGCGCGAGCACGTCGGCGAGCGGGCCCAGCACGGCGGTGCCGCTGAGCAGGGTGAGGCCCAGGATGATCACGACGGCGAGCGCCCACACCATGACGCCCTGCAGGATGCCGGTACTCGCGCCGCGCCACATCGTGCTGGCCGCTGCGGTGAGCCCGCCGATGAAGAACGCGACGAGTCCGAGCACGCCGCTGACGACGCCTGCCGCCTGTGCGCTGCCGCCCGCGTCGAAACCGAGGTCGAGCCAGCCGAGGGCGAAGAACAGCAGCTGCAGCACGATGAACGTGGTCAGTACGACGATCGTGCCGGCCCAGACGGGCCCCCAGCGGACTCGGTCCCGGAGGGGGTCGTCGTGGACGCGGGTCGCACCGGTCCCGGGTCGCGGCGCGGTCGGGGGTGCTGATGAGGTCGGGTCCGACGTTCGCACTCCGGCGGCGCGGGTGCGGTGGTCGGGTGTGGTCATGTCGGTCGTCTCCTCGTGCCGGATCGGCGGTGTCCTGGAAGGGGCGAGCGGGGGTCCGGCGGTTCTCGCTCACCCGATCTGTGGCTACCCGCACCGATCCGCTCGTCCCGCCGAGGAGGGGGTTGTGACGCGGATCGTCACAGTCGGCCGGGGTCTCGGACGGCTTCAGTCATCTCCGCGCATCTCCCAGAACGCCGGCCCGACGGGCCCGACGAAGTCGCTCACGGCGGCGAAGTAACCCTGCTCGTCGACGGT
>JAPLAT010000011.1 GCA_026393175.1 Pseudonocardiales bacterium | reverse complement strand
CCGCTGCATGCCCGGCTGGAACGGCGGGACATCCCCATGCTCACCCGGGAACCAGTCGCCCCGGCGCGGGTGGTTGAAACAGCGGCTGTCCGTCCGGCGCCGCTGACGTTGACGTTCGATTTACGGCTGGTTGTGAACCGGGATGACCGCAGCATGAATTTCTGCCGCAGCCGGATGCTGGTGGCGACGCATGTTTTCAGTCCGGTGGCCCAGGCGGCCCAGTTTCACAACCCCAGTCAGTGGTTCCAATCGGTCAAACTCAATGTCCGGGAACTGAGGTTCGATGATCTGACAATCCAGCAAACCCAGGGCGGAGTGACACATGCTCGTTTGCGCAAGGGGTGGAATACCTTGATGGTGCGGGCCTTCGAACTCTCGCACGTCACCGGCATGGCGCTGAATATCTGGACGAAACAGCCCGTCCGCTGCTGTGCGCGGCCCGGACAACCGGTGCGCGATCAGGCCGTCTGGCTGGCCTTGGGGCCGTTCGCCGGTGAGACGCCGCCGGGCGGCCTGGGCGGGGGGTCCCCGCCGAGCAGACCGCGTACGGGGTCGTCGTCGACGCCGCGACGGCCGCGCCGCTCGTCCCGCCGGGCGAGGCGCTGTTCATGGACTGGCGGGCCGACCACGGCGAGCCCGGCTGGCCGACGTTCCTCTACGGCGTCCCGCTCGGCGGGGACCGCGTCCTGCTGGAGGAGACCTCGCTCGCCCGGCGCCCCGGCCTGCCGCTGGCCGTGCTGCGCCGCCGGCTGGCCGCCCGACTGGCCCACCACGGCGTCGCGGTGCCGCCCGACGCCGTCACCGAGAAGGTGTCGTTCCCCGTGGACACGCCCCGCCACCGCGCCCCCGGCGTGCTCGGGTTCGGTGCCGCCGCCCCGCTCGTGCACCCGGCCACCGGGTTCAGCGTGGCCGCCGCGCTGCGCCTGGCCCCCGCCGTGGCCGCCGCACTGGCCGCGCACCTGCCGGCCGACCCGGATGCCGCACTGGCCGCGGCCCGCGCCACCGTCTGGCCGCCCGCCGCCCGGGTGGTGCACCACCTGCGGCGCATCGGCCTCGAGGCCATGCTGCGGATGCCGCCGGAGCGGGTCCCGGACTTCTTCGCGGTGTTCTTCGCGCTGCCGGAACGCCGCCGCTGGTCCTACCTGACCGGCCGCGACGACCTGGCCGGCACGGCGCGGACCATGGGCGCCCTGTTCGCGGCCGCGGGCTGGGAACTGCGCGCGCGGCTGGTCCTGCCGGCCCTGCTGCCACCCGCGCGCCCGGCCCCGGACCCCGCGCCCCACGTCGTGCCGGGCATTGCTCCCAACGGGTGACGGATACCGCTGCGCCGAGCGGGTACTACCGACGGTAACCTGGAACCCCCGAAGCCGGAGGCAACCATGACCGCGTACCGCACCGTCGTCGTCGGCACCGACGGATCCGACACCTCGCTCGCCGCCGTCGACCGCGCCGCCGCCGTGGCCGCCGACTCCGGCGCCGAGCTCGTCATCGTCTGCGCGTACACCCCCGCCAGCCGCGACGACACCGCGGGCGCCGAGGACGCGCTCAAGGACGAGGCCTACCTCGTGGTCGGCTGGACCCCGGCCGAGGAGACGCTGCGCACCGCGGAGGACCGCGCCGTCGCCGCGGGCGCCCAGAAGGTCCGCACCTCCGCCGTGGACGGCGCCCCCGTCGACGTGCTGCGCCAGGCCGTCGCCGACGCGAAGGCCGACCTGCTCGTCGTCGGCAACCGCGGCCTGAACACCCTGTCCGGGCGGCTGCTCGGCTCGGTGCCCTCCGACGTCGCCCGCCGCGCCGGGGTCGACGTGCTGATCGTCCACACCACCTGAGCGTGGTCGGCGGGAGCTTCCTCGCCGGGGTCGGCAGGCTGCTCACCGGGGCCGTCGTCCGGCACCTCGCCGGGGACGCGCCCCTGGACGAGGCCGTCGAGGAGATCGTCCTGGGCGCTCCGCGCCGGTACACCCGCACCGAGCTCGTCGAGGTCAGCGGCATCGACCTCGACGAGGGCAGGCGGCTGTGGCGCGCCGTGGGCTTCCCCGAGGTCGGCGACGACGAGGTGCTCTTCACCGACCGCGACGTCGCCGCGATCCGGCTGATGACCGGGCTGACCGAGGCCGGCGTCCTGGAGCCCGACGTGCGGGAGGCCGTGGCGCGGGCGATCGCGCAGTCGATGTCGCGGCTGGCCGAGTGGCAGGTCGGGATGCTGCGCAGGCTGCTGGAGGGCGAGACCGAGGGGCTGTCACCGCAGCAGTCCCTGCAGATCGCCGCGGCCGTGATCCCGGCGATGGAGGAGCTGCAGAGCTACGTGTGGCGCCGCCACCTCGCGGCGACGGTGCACCGGCTGCTCGCCACCGCGGGCGCGGGCGGCGGGGACGACGGGACGGTCCCGCTGGTCGTCGGGTTCGCCGACATGGTCGGCTTCACCCGCACCACCCGCTCGCGCTCCACCGACGAGCTCGGCGCGATGATCGAGCGGTTCGGCTCGGTCACCACCGACGTCATCGCCGGGCGGCGCGGGCGGATCGTGAAGACCGTCGGCTACGAGGTGCTGTTCGTGGCCGACGACGCCGTCACCGCCGCCGGGATCGCCCTGGAGCTGCAGGAGCGCACCGGGTCGGAGCCGCTGCTGCCCGCCCTGCGGATCGGGCTGGCCGCCGGGCCGGTGCTCACCCGCTACGGCGACGTCTACGGCGAGACGGTCAACATCGCCTCCCGGCTGACGACCCACGCCCGCCCCGACTCGGTGCTGGTCGACCGGGCGGTGGCCGAGGCGCTCGCCGGCGAGGAGGGGTTCGCCGTCCGCCCGCTGCGGGCGGTGGCGGTGCGCGGCTACCGGCACCTGCACCCCTGGCTGCTGCAGCGCGCCTGACCGGCCGAGAACGCACCGGACCCGGCCCGTCCGCCGTCCGCGAACGGGTGCGGCCCAGGGCGAAACCGGGGCCGGCGGGCCCTCGCGCGGCCCTGGCGTCGGCGACCCGGGACCGGTGCGCGGTGCCGGGCAGTCCCGCGACACCCAGGAGGTCCGGCGATGACCGCCCCCACCCTCACCGACTCCGTCCTCGACCGGCTCCTCGCCGAGCGGATCGTCGTCATCGGCGCCGAGGTCGACGACCCCCTCGCCAACCGCGTCGTCGCGCAGCTGCTGCTGCTCGCCGCGGAGGACCCGACCCGCGACATCACGCTCTACGTCAACTCCCCGGGCGGCTCGGTCACGGCCGGCATGGCGGTGTTCGACACGATGAACGCGATCGAGCCCGACGTCGCGACCGTGCGACGTCGTCATCCGGGCCGGGATGCTGGGCCGGCTCAAGCGGCGGATGGCCGAGATCACCGCGCAGCGCAGCGGGCAGCCGCTGGAGCGGGTGCTGGCCGACGCCGAGCGCGACCGGTGGTTCAGCCCGCAGGAGGCCGTCGACTACGGCCTGGCCGACCGGGTGCTGCGCCGGGAATGAGGGGGCCGGGAACGACGGGGCCGGGAATGACGGGGCCGGGGACGACCGGGCCGGGGAGCACGCCCCGCCCGGGCCGTGCCCCTCAGCGCGGCACCGGGCTGGTGGCGCCCTCCCCCGCCAGCCACGAGCCGTCCGCGGCCGAGCGGCCCCGCTCCTCGAGGCGCGCCCGCTGCGGCCCGACGACGTGCGCGGGGTCCTGCGAGGACGCCAGGCCGGCCTCGAACACGGCGAACCGGGTGGCCAGGGAGCCCGCGGCCAGCGCGGCTCCCCCGGCGACGGCGGCACCGCGGGACCGGACGCCGAAGGCGGCGAGCAGGCCCCCGGCGGCGGTGAGGACGCGGGCCAGGCGGTTCCAGCGTCC
>JAPLAT010000230.1 GCA_026393175.1 Pseudonocardiales bacterium | reverse complement strand
CGCCCGGGAAGGAACACCCGATCCGGTGACCGCTCGGCGTCGCAGGGCCCGCGTTCGGCGCCCGGGCGGGGTCGACGCATGATCGAGACGTCACCCCGGCGGTGACGCAGCGTTCTTCCCCGTGTGCCGTGCGGGAACACTGTGAGTTCCCCGGCCTTCCGCGAACGCCGCGACCGAGCAGAACCGGTCGCACAGGGTCTTCGCGTGACCACTCCTTCACCCACATCTGGGGACAACTCTGTGGATGTGTGGGGATCGACCCGTGGACGGAGCGGCCCGGAACGGTGGACAACCGGTGTCCCGGCGGGGGACAGGTCGGGTCGGGCGGGGGCTGTCCACGGGGACCGCGAGGTGCCCACCGGGCGTCCCCCGCGCCGGTCCACATCGCGCCACACCCGCGGACCTGCGACGACGCGCTCCATCCACACCGCCCACAGGTGTTGGTACTACTGCTGTTGTTCTCTTCCCCAGGTACTACACGAAGAACAACGGTGTGGAGGGACGCCGTCGGGCCCCTCCGGTCGGTGCTCCCGACCGGACGTGACACCCGCGCCGCGGAGGCTCTACGGTGGTCCTCCCGGTGGCGGTCCGACCGCTCCCGGCCCGGCTCCTGTGCACCACCGGCACGCCCCCCGAGCCGTCCGTCCCGCTCCGCGAGAGGTCCCTCCCATGAAGTTCCGGGTCGAACGCGACGTCCTGGCCGACGCGGCCGCCTGGGTGGCGCGCAGCCTCCCGGCCCGGCCGCCGGTCCCCGTGCTCGGCGGCGTGCTCGTCGAGGCGACGAGCGGCAGCGAGGGCGACCGCCTGACGGTCTCCGGGTTCGACTACGAGACCTCGGCCCGGGTGGAGCTGGACGCGACGATCGGCGACGCGGGGCGGGTCCTCGTGTCGGGCAGGCTGCTGGCCGACATCACCCGCGCGCTGCCGTCCAAGCCGGTCGACCTCGTCGTCGACGGCGCCCGCGCCACGATCAACTGCGGCAGCAGCCGGTTCAGCCTCCCGACGATGCCGGTCGAGGACTACCCGCAGCTGCCGCCGATGCCCCAGCACGCCGGCACCGTGCCCGGCGACGTGCTCGCCTCGGCCGTCGCACAGGTGGCGGTGGCCGCCGGCCGCGACGACACGCTCCCGATGCTGACGGGCATCCGGCTGGAGATCGAGGGCAGCAGGCTCACGCTGGCCGCCACCGACCGGTTCCGGCTCGCCGTCCGCGAGCTCGACTGGTCCCCCGAGGACGCCGCGCAGTCGACGGCGGTGCTGATCCCGGCCAAGACGCTGTCCGACGTCGCGAAGACGCTCTCCGGTGCCGGGCCGGTGCAGATCGCGCTGTCCGCGGGCGACGGCATGCTCGGCATCACCGGCGGCGGCCGTCGCGCCACCACCCGGCTGCTCGACGCGGAGTTCCCGCGCTTCCGCCAGCTCATCCCGACCGAGCACACGACGGCCGCGATCGTCGAGGTCGGCGTGCTCGTCGAGGCGATCAAGCGCGTCGCGTTGGTCACCGACCGGGTCGCCCAGGTGCGGATGGAGTTCGGCGAGGACGGGCTGCGGCTGGCCGCGGGCGGCGACGACGTCGGCAGCGCGGAGGAGGAGCTGCCCTGCGAGCTCGACGGCGCCCCGCTGACCATCGCGTTCAACCCGTCGTACCTGCTCGACTCGCTCGGCGCGCTGCACACCGACAAGGCGCAGCTGACGTTCACCACGCCGAACCGGCCCGCTCTCGTGCGGCCCGTCCCCGCCCCGCCCGCGGGGTCGGACGATGATGGCGCCGGGGCGGCCGAGCCGACCCCCGGGTACCTGCACCTGCTGATGCCCGTCCGCCTGCCGGGCTGAGCCCGGAACGTCCCCCCTGGAGAGCACGCCGTGCAACTCGGACTCATCGGCCTGGGCAAGATGGGCGGCAACATGCGTGACCGCCTGCGCGCAGCGGGTCACGAGGTCGTCGGCTTCGACCCCCGGCCGGAGGTCAGCGACGTCGACTCGCTCGCCGCGCTGGCCGGCGCCCTGACCGCACCCCGCGTCGTGTGGGTGATGGTGCCCTCCGGCGACCCGACGCGGTCGACGATCCAGGCGCTGTCGGAGGTGCTGGAGCCCGGTGACCTCGTCATCGAGGGCGGCAACTCGCGCTACACCGACGACGCCCCCAACGCCGCGCTGCTCGACGCGAAGGGCATCGGTTACCTCGACTGCGGCGTCTCCGGCGGGATCTGGGGCAAGGACAACGGCTACGGCCTGATGGCGGGGGGCGCGGCCGAGCACGTCGAGCGGGCCATGCCGATCTTCGACGCGCTCCGGCCGGAGGGCCCGCGCGAGGAGGGGTTCGCGCACGCCGGGCCCGTCGGCGCCGGGCACTTCTCCAAGATGGTCCACAACGGCATCGAGTACGGCCTGATGCAGGCCTACGCCGAGGGCTTCGAGCTGCTGTCGGCGGCCGACCTCGTCACCGACGTGCCCGCGGTGCTGCAGGCCTGGTCGCGCGGCACGGTCGTCCGCTCCTGGCTGCTGGACCTGCTCGTCCTGGCGCTCAAGGACGACGCCAAGCTGGCGAAGCTCGACGACTACGTCGACGACTCCGGCGAGGGCCGCTGGACCATCGAGGAGGCGATCACGCACGCCGTGCCGCTTCCGGTGATCTCGGCGGCGCTGTTCGCGCGGTTCGCCTCGCGGCAGGACTCCTCGCCCGCGATGCGCGCGGTCGCGGCGCTGCGCCAGCAGTTCGGCGGGCACGCCGTGCGCGCCGCGGGTCCGGCCGGCGCCCCCGGGGAGCACGCGGGCCCGAGTTCGGGCACCGGCTCCACGCACTAGCGCGTGCACCTGCGCCGGCTGGCCGTCACCGACTTCCGCTCGTGGGAGTCGGCCGACCTCGACCTCGAGCCGGGCGTCACCGTGCTCGTCGGGCCGAACGGGGTCGGCAAGACCAACCTCGTCGAGGCGGCGGGGTACCTCGCGACGCTCGGGTCGCACCGCGTCGCCTCGGACGCCCCGCTCATCCGGCGCGGCGCCGAGCGCGCCGTCGTCCGCGGGTCGGTGGTGCACCTGGGCCGCGAGCTGCACGTCGAGGTGGAGATCACCGCGGGGCGGGCCAACCGGGCGCGGCGCAACGGCGCCCCGGCCAAGCCCCGCGACCTGCTCGGCATCCTGCGCACCGTGCTGTTCGCCCCCGAGGACCTCGCGCTCGTGCGCGGCGACCCGGGCGAGCGCCGGCGCTTCCTCGACGACCTGCTCGTCACCCGCTTCCCGCGCTACGCCTCGGTGCGCGCCGACTACGACCGGGTGCTGCGCCAGCGCTCGGCGCTGCTCAAGACGGCGCGCGCGGCCCGGTCGGACCTGTCCACGCTCGAGGTGTGGGACGGCCACCTCGCCCGGCACGGCGCGGTGCTGCTGGCCGGGCGGCTCGACCTCGTGGCCGCGCTGGCCCCGCACGCGGTGGAGGCGTTCGCGGAGGTGGCGCCGTCGTCGGAGCCGATCGGGCTGGCCTACCGGTCCTCGGTCACCGCGTTGCAGGAAAGCCACCTTCACGCGAGCTCGTTGCCTGAAAGTGGCTTTGCTGCAACGCCCCGGCCCGAGGAGCTCGAGCCCCTCCTGCTCGACGAGCTGGCCCGCGTCCGCCGCCAGGAGGTGGAGCGCGGGGTGTGCCTCGTCGGCCCGCACCGCGACGACCTGGACCTGCGGCTGGGGGAGGGGCCTGCCAAGGGCTACGCCAGCCACGGCGAGTCGTGGGCGCTGGCGCTCGCGCTGCGGCTGGCGTCCTACCGGCTGCTGTGCGCGGACGACGTGGAGCCGGTGCTGATCCTGGACGACGTGTTCGCCGAGCTGGACGCGCGCCGCCGCCGGGCGCTGGCCGAGGTCGCGCGGCGGGCGGAGCAGGTGCTCATCACGGCGGCCGTGGACGAGGACGTCCCCGACGGCCTCGACGGCACGCGGCTCGCGGTGAGCGGCGGCCGTGTCGCCACGCCGACGCGGAGCGGCACCTCAGAGGCCCGACCGTGACGGCCGCCACGTGTGGACAAAGGTGTGGATACTGTGGATAACTCCCCCTCCGCTGGTGATGACCGGCGCGAACGACCGTCGAACGCGGCGGGACGACCGCCCGCCGCGGGCCCCGGGGGACCAGTTGTCCCCACCACTGGGGACAGCGACGGGACGACCGGTGGTCGAGGGTCGGACATCGCGCGCGACGCCCTGCGGGCCGCGCGCGAGGCGTCCGCGGAGAAGAACGCGCAGCGCTCGGCCGAACGCCGCGGGGCCCGTCCGGCGACCGGCCGCGGCAGGCGCCGCCGGTGGTCGGGTCCCGGGCCGGACGACCGCGACCCGCAGCCGCTGGGCCGGATCGCCTCCCGGGTCGCGCTGGACCGGGGGTGGTCGCCGCGGCTGACCGACGCGACGGTGCTGGGGCGGTGGCCGCAGCTCGTCGGGGCGGACATCGCCGACCACTGCACGCCGGTGTCGCTGCGCGACGGCGAGCTCGTGCTGCAGGCCGAGTCGACCGCGTGGGCCACCCAGCTGCGGACGCTGCAGCGCCAGCTGCTGGCCCGGCTGGCCGGCGCCGTCGGCCGCGACGTGGTGCGCCGCATCCGGGTCGTCGGGCCGCAGGGGCCGAGCTGGCGGCACGGACCCCGTTCCGTGCGCGGTGGGCGCGGCCCCCGGGACACGTACGGGTGAGCGCGCCTCAGGGCGACGTGACTCGGCCGCAGCCCGCCCCGACCCCCCTCCCGGCCGTCGCCACCCGCCGCGAACCGTGATAGGCGATCTGCGGCCGTTCTGGCCGTGTCCCGATGCCGTTCCTGTCGGTCTGCACCGGTACTATGGAGGGGTGTCACCGGGCGCCCCGCCCTCGATCCTGCGGGTACCCGGTCGTGCGGCCCGTCCGAGCTCCCCGGGACGGGTCCGGAGCGAACGAGGAGACAAGGCGGCCCGTGCCGGAGAAGAAGAACAGCTACAACGCAGGGTCCATCACCGTTCTGGAGGGGCTCGAGGCCGTCCGCAAGCGGCCCGGCATGTACATCGGCTCCACGGGTGAGCGCGGTCTGCACCACCTGATCTGGGAGGTCGTGGACAACGCCGTCGACGAGGCGATGGCGGGGTACGCCACCCGCGTCGAGGTCACGCTGCAGGACGACGGCGGCGTCCGCGTCGTCGACGACGGCCGCGGCATCCCCGTCGGCATGCACCCGGTGGAGCGCAAGCCCGCCGTCGAGGTCGTCATGACCGTCCTGCACGCGGGCGGCAAGTTCGACAGCGACTCCTACGCCGTCTCCGGCGGGCTGCACGGCGTCGGCGTCTCGGTGGTGAACGCGCTGTCCGTCGCCCTCGACGTCGAGATCCACACCGAGGGCCACGTCTGGCGCCAGCACTACGCGCGCTCCGTGCCCGGCCCGCTGCGCAAGGGCGAGGCCACCACGCGCACCGGCAGCAGCATCACGTTCTGGCCCGACGGCGACATCTTCGAGACGCTCACCTTCAACATGGAGACGATCCGGCGTCGCCTGCAGGAGATGACGTTCCTCAACAAGGGGCTGACGATCGTGCTGCGCGACGAGCGCAACGGCGACAGCGCCGAGGCCGAGGAGCCCGACGCCGAGGGCTACGTGGCGAAGGTGAAGGAGTTCACCTACTGCTACCCGAACGGCCTCGAGGACTTCGTCGCGCACCTCAACAAGTCCAAGGAGCCGATCCACAAGAAGCTCGTCTCCTACCAGGCCGAGGGCTCCGGGCACGCGGTCGAGGTGGCGATGCAGTGGAACGCCGGCTACACCGAGTCGGTCTACACGTTCGCCAACACGATCAACACCCACGAGGGCGGCACGCACGAGGAGGGCTTCCGGGCGGCGCTGACCTCCACGGTCAACAAGTACGCCAAGGACAAGAAGCTGCTCAAGGAGAAGGACCCGGCGCTGTCCGGCGACGACATCCGCGAGGGCCTGGCCGCGATCGTCTCGGTGAAGGTCAAGGAGCCCCAGTTCGAGGGCCAGACCAAGACCAAGCTGGGCAACACCGAGGTCAAGTCGTTCGTGCAGCGGGTGAGCAACGAGTGGCTCTCCGACTGGCTCGAGCGCAACCCCACCGAGGCCAAGACCATCGTCAACAAGGCGGTGTCCTCGGCGCAGGCCCGCGCGGCCGCCCGCCGCGCCCGTGAGCTGGTGCGCCGCAAGAGCGCGGGCGACATCGGCGGCCTGCCGGGCAAGCTCGCCGACTGCCGCTCCACCGACCCCTCGAAGTCCGAGGTCTACGTGGTGGAGGGCGACTCCGCGGGCGGCTCGGCCAAGTCCGGCCGCGACTCGATGTTCCAGGCGATCCTGCCGATCCGCGGCAAGATCATCAACGTCGAGAAGGC
>JAPLAT010000103.1 GCA_026393175.1 Pseudonocardiales bacterium | reverse complement strand
GTGGGGCTTCCGGCTGGCCTGGCACATCGAGCGCCGCAACCGGGGCAAGGACGAGGACCCGCGCTACGTCGCGATCATGGAGCGGGCGCGCGGCAACCCCGTCCTGCACCTGGTCCGCAAGGTCTACGTGCCTCAGGCCGTGATCATGTGGGTGGTGTCGCTGCCCGTGCAGCTGGGGCAGTACGGGTTCGCCGACGGCGCGCTCGCGATCACCGTGACGGTGCTGGGCGTGCTGTCCTGGGCCGTCGGCTTCTTCTTCGAGACCGTGGGCGACGCCCAGCTCGCCGCGTTCACCGCCGACCCGGCCAACAAGGGCCAGGTCATGGACCGCGGCCTGTGGCGCTACACCCGCCACCCCAACTACTTCGGCGACGCCGCCGTCTGGTGGGGGCTCACGCTGCTCGCCCTGCACCACCCCGCCGGGCTGATCGGGCTCGTCAGCGCCGCGCTCATGACGTGGCTGCTGGCGAAGGGCACCGGGGCGAAGCTGCTGGAGTCCTCGATCGGCACCCGCCGTCCCGGCTACGCCGAGTACGTGCGGCGCACCAGCGGCTTCATCCCGCTGCCGCCGCGCAAGGCATGACGCCGCCCCCGGAGCGGGCCCGAACCGGACGCGCGTCCCGCGCGAACGGATCACCGAGCACCCCTTGACGAGAGGCATGTCCATGAACGTCGGCGACCAGGTCAGCGACTTCGAGCTGAAGGACGAGACCGGCACCCCGCGCCGCCTGTCCGCGCTCCTGCAGAACGGCCCCGTCGTGCTGTTCTTCTACCCGATCGCCTCCAGCGGCGGCTGCACGCAGGAGGCCTGCCACTTCCGCGACCTCGCCGCCGAGTTCGCGGCGCTGGGCGCGCAGCCGGTGGGCATCAGCGGCGACAGCGTCACCGCGCAGAGCACGTTCGCCAGCGCGCACTCGCTCGGCTACCCCCTGCTGTCCGACGAGGGCAAGAAGGTCGCCAAGGAGCTGGGCGCCAAGCGCTGGTGGCTGCCCGGCGGCCTGCAGACCAAGCGCAAGACGTTCGTGATCGGCCAGGACCGCCGGATCGTCGAGATCATCGCCAGCGAGTCCAAGTTCGACCTGCACGCCGACGAGGCGCTCGCCGCGCTGCGGAAGCTCAAGGCCGCCGCATGAGCTCGGACCACGCGGTCATCGACGGGCGGACGGTGACGGCGTCGGCCGTCGTCGCCGCTCCCCCGGCCGAGGTGTTCGCCCTGATCGCGAACCCGCACCGGCACCACGAGTTCGACGGCTCGGGCACCGTGCAGGCGGCGGTCTCGGGGCCGGAGCGCCTCGGCATGGGCGACCGGTTCGGCATGAAGATGAAGATCAAGCTGCCCTACCGGATCACCAACCGGGTCGTGGAGTTCGAGCAGGACCGGCTGATCGGCTGGTGCCACCCGGCCCGCGCGATCTGGCGCTACGAGCTGGAGCCCGTCGAGGGCGGTACCCGGATCACGGAGACCTTCGACTTCCGGAACAGCCCTGTCGCGAAGGGCATCGAGCTCGCCGGCATGCACCGGGGCAACGCGAAGTCCATCCGCGACACCCTGCGCCGCCTGCAGCAGATCTTCGGCACGGTCTGAGGCGGCCGGAAACCGGCTGGCCCGACCGCGCCCGCTCAACCAGGATGATCACGTGACCCCCACGTTCGTCCTGGTCCACGGCGCGTTCTGCGGGGCCGCGGTCTGGTCGCCGCTCGTCCGCGAGCTGACCCTGCGGGGGCACCGGGCGCTGGCCGTCGACCTGCCCGGTCACGGGCTGTCCGCGGTCGTGCCCGACGGGCCCGGCGCGCCCAGCGGCATGGCCGGCATCGGCACGGCCGACGACGTCGCGGCCGTGACCGAGGTGGTGGCCCGCGCGGCGCGCAACGGGCCGGTGGTCCTCGTCGGGCACAGCCGCGGCGGGCTCACCGTCACCGCCGTCGCCAACGCCGTGCCCGACCTGCTGGAGCGCGTCGTCCTCGTGTCGGCGTGGTGCTGCGCGGGCCGTCCGCAGAGCGCCTACGCGGCCCTTCCGGAGTACGCGGACAACCTCCTCGACCCGCTCCTGGGCGGCCTGCTGGCCGGCGACCCCGGCGCGCTCGGCGCGATCCGCGTGGCCTGGCCTGAGGGCGGCGACCTGCTCGACGGGCTGCAGGCCGCCCTGCTCGCCGACGGCACCCGCGCCGAGCTGCGCGCCTACCTGCACCTCCAGGACACCGACGAGGCGCTCGCGATCGACGAGGTCGCGACGCAGGTCGACCCGGCGTCCTGGCGCACGCTGCCGCACACCTACGTGCGGCTGCTGCGGGACCGGGCGCTCCCGCTCGCGCTGCAGGACCGCTTCGTCGCCGACACCGACGCCCTGCTGCCGGACAACCCCTTCGACGTGCACGACCTCGACTGCGGCCACGTGCGCGTCCAGCTGCACCCCGAGGGCCTGGCCGACGTCATCGACCGGGTGGCCGCCGGGAAGGGATGAGGACCGCCGGCGTCAGTCGTGCACGAGCCGGCGCGGGCCGGGGCCCTCGACGGCGAGCCGGTCGTCGGGGTTGAGCAGCCGGCAGACCTGCAGCGACAGGCACCCGCAGCCGACGCAGCTGGTGAGCCGGTCGCGCATCCGGCGCAGCAGCGCCATCCGCCGGTCGATCTCCGCGGTCCAGCACTCGGCGGCCCTCGCCCACATCTCGGCGGGCGGCGCCTCCTCGTCGCCGATCATCGCGAGCACCTCGCCGATCGTGGCCAGCGGTATCCCGGCCGACTGCGAGGCGAGGATGAACGCCACCCTCCGCAGCACGGCTCGGTGGTAGCGCCGCTGGTTCCCGCTGGTGCGGTGGCTGCGGATGAGGCCCTGGCGCTCGTAGAACCGCAGCGCCGACGTGCTGGTGCCGGCTCGCGCCGCGACGTCACCGATGGTGAGGGATCGGTCCACCGGTCGACTGTCGCTTGACTTCAACCAATGTGCAAGTTCGAGGGTGGGGCCATGACACCGCTCTCGCTCACCGTCCTGCTCGGCAGCGTGCGCCGCCCGCGGGTGGGTCCGCTCGTCCGCGACTGGTTCGTCGGCATCGCCGGCGCCGACCCGCGGTGGCGCATCGACGCGATCGACCTGGCCGACGTCGACCTCCCGCTGCACGGGACGGTCCCCGGTGGCGCGCGGAGCCCGATCGCCGACCGGCTCGACCGCGCCGACGCGTTCGCCGTCGTCACGCCGGAGTACAACCACAGCTTCCCCGCCGCGATCAAGAACGTGATCGACTGGCACGGCGCGGAGTGGGCGTTCAAGCCCGTCACGTTCGTCTCCTACGGCGCGTCGTCGGGCGGCATCCGTGCGGTCGAGCAGCTCCGCCTGGTCTTCCCCGAGCTGTACTCGCTGACCACCCGCAACACTGTCGCCCTGCGCGCACCCTGGCGCCACGTCGACGACGCCGGCCGGTTCACCGCACCGCCCGGGGCCGACGACGCCGCGCGGGCGACGCTGCACGAGCTCGGCTGGTGGGCCAGGGCGCTCCGGACCGCCCGCGCCGACGACCGGTTCGCCGCGTGACCGGCACCGCCACGGCCCGGCGCGGGCTGCCTCCTGCCGCCCGGCGGGCCGCGGCCGTCCTGCTGCTGGGCGGGTTCATGGTCGTGCTCGACACCACCGTCACCGTCGTCGCGGTGGCCGCGCTGACCGCCGACCTCGACGCCCCGCTCTCGGCCGTGCAGTGGGTGACCACGTCGTACACGCTCGCGATCGTGGCGGTGATCCCGCTGTCGGCGTGGGCGGTCGCCCGGCTCGGCGCCCGGCGCACCTACCTGCTGGCCCTCACGGTGTTCCTCCTCGGCTCGACGCTCGCCGCGGCGGCGTGGGACGTCGGGTCGCTCGTCGCGGCCAGGGTGGTGCAGGGCCTGGGCGCGGGCTGATCAACCCGGTCGGGATGGCGATCGCGCTGCGGACGGTCGCCCCGACCCACCGCGGCGCGATGATGAGCCTGTTCGGGATCCCGGTGCTCCTCGCGCCGCTGGTCGGCCCGGTGCTCGGCGGCTGGCTGATCGACACGCTGTCCTGGCGCTGGATCTTCCTCGTCAACCTGCCGGTCGGGATCGCCGCGGTGCTGTGCCGGCGCTGGCTCGTCACCGACGCCGGGCGCCCGGGCACCCCGCTCGACCTGGTCGGCCTGGCCCTGCTCGCGCCGGGCGGAGCGGCGCTGGCCTACGGGCTCACCGTGATCGGCGAGGCCGGGCGCCCCACGCCGGGCGGCGTCGTGCCCGCCGTCGCCGGCGTGCTGGCCGTCGCCTGCTTCGTGGCCCGGTCGCTGCGCACGCGGGCCCCGTTGCTGCGGCTGCGGCTGCTGCGGGACCGCGCGCTCGCCGCCGG
>JAPLAT010000115.1 GCA_026393175.1 Pseudonocardiales bacterium | reverse complement strand
GCCGGGGCGCCGCGCCCGCCGGACGGCCCGCCGCGCCCGACCGCGGCCTCCGCGGCCGGGCGGTGCACCGGGTCGTCCTCGGGCACCTGCTCCGGCCACAGCTCCGGTGTCACGCCGCCGGGACCGGCGGCGGGCGCCGCGCCCGTCGCCGCGTCGACGGCGAGGAGCTCCCGGAACAGCGCGCACCGCCCCGTCAGCTCCTCCTCCGTGCCGACGTCGACGACCCGGCCGGCGTCGAGCACGGCCACCCGGTCGGCCAGCGCCAGCGTGGAGCGCCGGTGCGCGACGAGCAGCGTGGTGCGCCCGGCCATGAGCGTGCGCAGGGTGTCGTGGATGGCGGCCTCGGTGGCGCTGTCCACGGCGGACGTGGCGTCGTCCAGCACGAGCACCCGGGGATCGGTGAGCACGGCGCGGGCCAGCGCGATCCGCTGGCGCTGCCCGCCGGACAGCGTCAGGCCGCGCTCGCCCACGAGCGTGTCGTAGCCCTGGGGCAACCGCTCCACGAACTCGTCGGCCTGCGCGGCGCGCGCGGCCGCCCTGACCTGCTCGTCGGAGGCGTCGGGGCAGCCGTAGGCGATGTTGGCGCGGATGGTGTCGGAGAACAGGAACGCCTCCTCGAACACCACGCCCAGCTCGCGGCGCAGCTCGGCCAGGCGCAGCCGCGGCAGCGGCACCCCGCCCAGGCGCAGCTCGCCGTCCTGCGGGTCGTAGAACCGCGGCAGCAGCAGCGCGACCGTGGACTTGCCCGAGCCCGCCGTGCCGACGAGGGCGAGCGTCTCCCCCGGCGCGACGGTGAGCGAGACCCCGTCGAGCACGGGCTCGCGGCGGCTGTAGCCGAACCGCACGCCGTCGAGCTCCACGGCCAGCGGGCCGTCCGGCAGCGTGGCGGGCTCGGCCGGGTCGACGACGTCGGGCTGGGAGTCGACCAGGTCGTACACCCGCTCGACGCCCGCGCGGGCCAGCTGCGCGTTGACCACGAGCGAGCCGAGCATCCGGGCCGGCCCGACGAGCTGCGCGACGTAGGTGGTGAACGCGAGGAACGTGCCGAGCGTGATCGAGCCGGTGAGCGCGAGGTAGCCGCCCAGGCCGATGACACCGACCTGGCCGAGCGTGGGCAGGGCGAGCAGCGTCGGGTTGAGCCGCGCGGTGAGCCGGGCCGCGCGCATCCGCTCGGCGTAGAGCCGCCGCGCCCGGTCCTCCAGCGTGCCGACCTCGCGGCTCTCCTGGCCGAAGCCCTTCACCACGCGGACGCCGGTGACGGTCTCCTCGACCTGCTGCGCGACGTCGGCCGCGCGCTGCTGCGCCGACCACGTGGCGGGGAACAGCGTCGCGCGGGTGCGGGCGGTGACGTAGCCCGCCACCGGCAGCAGCACCAGCGCCACCACCGTGAGCAGCGGGGACAGCCACAACATCGCCCCGACCGAGACGACCACGAGCACGACGACGCCCAGCGAGAGCGGCACCATCGACAGCAGCCCCTGCACGAGCTGCAGGTCGGTGATCGCCCGGGACACGACCTGGCCGGTGCGCAGCGCGTCCTGCCGCGGGCCGTCGAGGCGCTGGACGGCGCCGAACACCTGCTGCCGCAGGTCGTGCTGCACGGTCAGGGCGAGCCGGCCGGCGAGGTAGCGGCGGGCGAACGACGCCCCGAACCGGACGAGCGCGAGCGCGGCGATGGCGACGACCACCGGCAGCAGCTGCGCCGTGGACCCGGCCACGGCCCCGTCCACCGCGACCCGGGTGAGCAGCGGCCCGACCGCCTCCAGGCTGACGCCCAGTGCCGAGGCGACGAGCGCCCCGATCGCGACGCGGCGGTGCACGAGGCACGCGCGGGTGAGCCGGCGGATCCAGCCGGTGGGTGGGGAGTCGGGCACGCATCAAACCTACGTCCGGTGACCGACATCCCACCCGGGAAGAGGTCGGCCCGGCCGGTGCGTTGTGCGCGACATGACCGACGTACCCGCGATCGAGCTGAACAACGGCGTCCCCGTCCCGCAGCTGGGCTTCGGGGTGTTCCTCGTCCCGCCCGGCGAGACCCGCACCGCCGTGGCGACCGCGCTGGAGACCGGCTACCGCCACATCGACACCGCGAAGGCCTACGACAACGAGGGCGAGGTCGGCGCGGCCCTCGCGGCGAGCGGGATCCCGCGCGAGGAGCTGTTCGTCACCACCAAGCTGTGGAACGCCGACCAGGGCCGCGACGCCACCCTCCGCGCGGTCGACGCGTCGCTGGGCCGCCTCGGCCTCGACCACGTCGACCTCTACCTGATCCACTGGCCCGTGCCCTCCGCCGACCGCTACGTCGAGACGTGGAAGGCCCTGGAGGAGATCGCCGCCGACGGCCGGGCGCGCGCGATCGGCGTGTCCAACTTCCAGCCCGCCCACCTCGACCGGCTCGCCGCGGAGACCGGCACCGTGCCGGCCGTCAACCAGGTGGAGCTGCACCCGCACCTGGCCCAGCAGGAGCTGCGGGACTACCACGTGGCCCACGGCATCGTCACCGAGGCGTGGAGCCCGCTGGCCCGCGGCGGCGACGTCCTCACCGACGGGACCGTCACGGCGATCGCCGCCCGGCACGGCCGGACCCCCGCGCAGGTCGTGCTGCGCTGGCACGTGCAGCTCGGCAACGTCGTGATCCCGAAGTCGGTGACCCCGAGCCGGATCGCGGAGAACCTGGACGTGTTCGGCTTCGCCCTCTCCGCCGAGGAGATGGCCGCGATCTCGGCGCTGGACGCCGGCACCCGGATCGGCCCGGACCCGGACACGTTCGCGGCGGCCTGACCCCCCTCCCCCCGTTGCAGCAAAGCCACTTTCACGCAACCTCTTTGCGTGTAAGTGGCTTTGCTGCAACTCGGGCGGGGGGCTCAGGTCACGTCGCGCGTCCTCGCTCGGGCCGTGGCGGCCGCGGCCGCCAGGGCCGTCCAGCCGGCCAGGACGGCGACGGCCCCGGGCCAGGGCAGCGGGCCGGTGACCCCGGCCGCGGGGCCCACCAGCCCCGGGTCGCCCAGCACGGCGGCCGGCACCGTGTAGAGGGCCGTCTCCCCCGCGTTGGCGGGCAGCCACGCCGTGAGCGGGGCGAGGGTGCCGTGCGCCGCGAGCAGCACCGACAGCAGCGGCTCGGCGACCAGCACCCACCCCAGCAGCCCGACGGCGACGCCCGCCTGGTGGGCCGCGAGCACCCCGAGCGCCGCGCCGAGGGCGCCCCACAGGGCGCAGACGACCGCCCCGATCGCCACGACCAGCCACAGCGCCCCGGGCCCGGGCATCCGGGCCCCGCCGCGCACCAGGAGGCCCGCCGCCACCCCCAGCGCGGCGACCGCGACCCCGTACCCGGCGCCGACGCCCGCGCACGTGAGCATCTGGGCGAGCAGCACCGGCCCGCGGCCGGGGGCCGCGAGGTAGGTGGTGGTGACCGTGCGGTGCCGGAACTCCCCCGCCGTCGCGACCGCGCCGTGCAGGGCCGCCGCCACGGCCGCGACGGCCAGCGCGTAGGCCAGCGACGCGATCGTCAGCGGCAGCGCCGCGCCGGCGTCCGGGGCGGCCCCGAGCGCCAGGGTGAACACCCCGCTGAACACCCCCACCAGCACCGACAGCACCGCCGCCGGCACGAGCAGCACCCACCACAGCCGGGTCGAGGCGACCTTGCGGACCTCCGCCCTGACCAGCGCGGCGATCATCGCCCGGCGCCGGTGAGCCGCAGGAACGCCTGCTCCAGGTCGGGTCGCTCGGTGCGCAGCCCGTGCACCGCCACGCCCGCGGCGAGCGCGATGTCACCGACCCGCGCCGCCTCCGCCCCGGTGACGGCGAGCCTGCCGTCGGCCAGCGCCTCCACCCGCCCGGCGCCGGTGCGCTCGATCGCGCCGGCCAGGCGCCCGGGGTCGGGACAGGTGACGAGCACCCGCGGCCGCCCGCGCAGGCCGGCGAGCGGGCCCCGGTGCACGCACCGGCCCCGGCTGACGACGACGACGTCGTCCACGGTCTGCTCGATCTCGGCCAGGACGTGGCTCGCCACCAGCACCGTCCGCCCCTCGGCGGCGAACCCGCGCAGGAACTCCCGCAGCCACGCGATGCCCTCGGGGTCGAGCCCGTTGCCGGGCTCGTCGAGCACCAGGACGGCCGGGTCGCCCAGCAGGGCCGTGGCCAGGGCGAGGCGCTGCCGCATGCCCAGCGAGTAGGTGCCGACGCGCCGCCCGGCCGCGGACGCGAGCCCGACGGCGCCGAGCGCGTGGTCGACGGCCACGTCCGGCACCCGCACCGCCGCGGCGCAGGCCAGCAGGTGCGCCCGCGCCGTGCGGCCGGGATGGAAGCCCTGCGCCTCCAGCACCGCGCCGACGACGCGGGCCGGGAACGGCAGGTCGGCGTAGCGGGCGCGGCCGATCCAGGCCCGCCCGGCCGTCGGCCGGACGAGCCCGAGCAGCATCCGCAGGGTGGTGGTCTTGCCCGAGCCGTTGGGCCCGAGGAACCCGCAGACGGTGCCCGGCGCGACGGTGAACGTCAGGTCCTCCACGGCGACGACGGCGCCGAACCGCTTGGAGAGCCCCTCGACCGTCACCCACCCGTCGTCCACGCCCGGGATCCTCCCGCGGGGGCGGGTCCGCGCGGGCCGGTTTCGGGCAACTCGGCCCTTCTCGCCGTCGGTGGCCCCTGGTTAGGGTGGCGCGGACCACACCCGGGAGGAACCGCATGACCGCCGTCGCCACCGACTTCACCTCGATCCTCGCGCACTGGGAGGCGACCCGGCCGGACGCGCCCGCGATCACCTACGGCGGCACCACCCGCACCTGGAGCGAGTTCGCGCGGCGGGTCCGGCAGAACGTCGCGGCCCAGCGGGCGGCCGGTCTCGTCCCCGGCGACCGGGTCGCGGTCCTCGACCTCAACCACCCCTCGTGCGTGGAGACCACGCTCGCCTGCGCCCAGGCCGGCACGGCCAACGCCGTCGTCAACTTCCGGCTGGCCCCTCCCGAGATCGTCTACGTCATCAACGACTCGAAGGCCCGCGTCCTGTTCGTCGGCCCGGAGTTCGCCGGCGCCGTCGCGCAGATGCGGGACAAGCTGCCCACCGTCGAGAAGGTGATCGCGGTGGGCGGGGAGAACGACGAGTACGAGGCCTGGCTCGCCGCGCACGAACCGGACACCGCGGTGCACCCGGCCGCCCCGGAGGACTGCTTCGTCCAGCTCTACACCTCGGGAACGACCGGCTTCCCCAAGGGCGCGATGCTCACCCACCGCGGGATGCTCGCCCACTCCACGAACGTCATGGCCGACTTCGACGTCGACGGCGACTCCCGCGTGCAGGTGGCGATGCCGCTGTTCCACGTCGGCGGCACGAGCTACTCGCTGCTCGCCATCACCGCGGGCGCGCACATCCTCATGATGCGACTGCCCGACCCGGCCGCCGCCCTGGAGATGCTGGAGACCGAGCGGATCACGCACACGTTCTACGTGCCCGCGCTGATGGCCGCGATGCTGCAGGTCCCGGGCATGGCCGAGCGCGACTACTCCGCGCTGCGCGCCCTGTCCTACGGCGCCTCGCCGATGCCGCTGCCGGTGATGCGCGGCTGCCTGAAGGTCTTCCCCGGGATCATGCACCAGGTCTACGGGATGACCGAGCAGTGCGGCGTGGTGTCCTCCCTCGGCCCGGAGGACCACGCCGACCCGGCCCGGGAGCACCTGCTCGTCTCCGCGGGCACCCCGATCCACGGCGTGGAGATCGAGATCCGTGACCCCGCCACCGGCGACCCCGTGCCCACCGGCGAGGCCGGGGAGATCTGGGTCCGCTCCGAGCAGGTCATGGGCGGGTACTGGGGCAAGCCCGAGGCCACCGAGGCCGCGATCACGGCGGACGGCTGGCTGCGCTCGGGCGACGGCGGGCACGTCGACGCCGAGGGCTACGTCTACGTCACCGACCGGATCAAGGACATGATCATCTCCGGCGGGGAGAACATCTACCCGGCCGAGATCGAGCGCGTGCTGGCCGAGCACCCGAGCGTCGGGGACGTGGCCGTGATCGGGGTGCCGGACGAGAGGTGGGGCGAGGTGCCCAAGGCCGTCGTCGTCGCCGCCCCGGGTGCGACGGTCGACGAGGCCGCGCTGCTGGCCTACTGCCGCGAGCACCTGGCCTCGTTCAAGTGCCCGAAGTCCGTGGACGTCGTCGACGAGCTGCCGCGCAACCCCACGGGCAAGATCCTCAAGAAGGACCTCCGCAAGCCGTACTGGGAGGGCAAGGAGCGCCAGGTCGTCTGAGGGCGCGGCGCGGGGGCGCGATGTCTCACTGTGAGACCCAAACTTGATCGATTCCAGATCGTCCGCGACACTGCGCGCGTGCCGACGACGTCCGACCACGAGCGGATGCGGCGCGGGCCCGGCCCGCGTGTGACGCGTCCCCGCGTGGCGGCGCCGTCCGCGGTGTGCACCGCGGTCCGAGCCGTGCGCGCCGACCCGGGCGGGGTGTCCCCCGACCGCTCCACCGCCCCCACCCACCCCCACGGAAGGAAACCCCGTGTCTGACGATCTGGCGCGCGACCACGAGACGGTCGAGGCCGACATGAACACGGAGGAGGCCGGCGGCTGCCCGGTCCACTCCGGCCGCATGGGCCATCCCACGGAGAGCGCGAGCAACACCGACTGGTGGCCCCACCAGCTCAACCTCAAGATCCTGCGCAAGCACCAGCCCGCCTCCGACCCCTTCGGTGGCGGGTTCGACTACGCGAAGGCGTTCGCGAGCCTCGACCTCGACGCGCTCACCGCCGACGTCGACGCCCTGATGACGGACTCGCAGGACTGGTGGCCCGCCGACTTCGGCCACTACGGCGGCTTCATGATCCGGATGGCGTGGCACTCCGCGGGCACCTACCGCGTCGAGGACGGCCGCGGTGGCGCCGGGGCCGGCATGCAGCGCTTCGCCCCGCTCAACAGCTGGCCGGACAACGGCAACCTGGACAAGGCGCGCCGGCTGCTGTGGCCGATCAAGAAGAAGTACGGCAACAAGATCTCCTGGGCCGACCTGATGGTCTTCGCGGGCAACCGCGCCCTCGAGACCATGGGCTTCCGGACCTTCGGCTTCGCCGGTGGCCGCGCCGACGTGTGGGAGCCCGACGAGGACATCTACTGGGGCCCGGAGCGCACCTGGCTCGGCGACGAGCGCTACACCGGTGACCGCGAGCTGGAGAAGCCGCTCGGGGCCGTCCAGATGGGGCTGATCTACGTCAACCCGGAGGGCCCGAACGCCAACGCCGACCCGCTGGCCTCGGCCCGCGACATCCGCGAGACGTTCGGCCGGATGGCGATGAACGACGAGGAGACCGTCGCGCTCATCGCCGGCGGCCACACCTTCGGCAAGACCCACGGCGCGGCCGACCCCGACCGCTACGTCGGCCCCGAGCCCGAGGGCGCGCCGATCGAGCAGCAGGGCTTCGGCTGGAAGCAGGGGTTCAACGACGGCAAGGGCCGCAGCGTCATCACCTCCGGCCTGGAGGTCACCTGGACCTCCGAGCCCACGAAGTGGACGAACAAGTACTTCGAGAACCTGTTCGCCTACGAGTGGGAGCTGGAGAAGAGCCCCGCGGGCGCCTGGCAGTTCCGGCCCAAGGACGGCGCCGGGGCGAACACCATCCCCGACCCGGAGACCGGCGAGCTCAACCGCTACCCGACGATGCTGGTCAGCGACATCGCGCTGCGGGCCGACCCGATCTACGAGCCCATCTCGCGGCGCTTCCTGGAGAACCCCGACCAGTTCGCGGACGCGTTCGCCCGCGCCTGGTACAAGCTCACCCACCGCGACATGGGCCCGATCCAGCGCTACCTCGGCCCGCTCGTGCCGCAGGAGGAGCTGCTCTGGCAGGACCCGGTGCCGGCCGTCGACCACCCGCTCGTCGACGCCGCCGACGTCGCGGCGCTCAAGGAGACGATCCTCGCCTCCGACCTGACGGTGTCGCAGCTCGTCGCGGCAGCCTGGGCGGCGGCGTCGTCGTTCCGGATCAGCGACAAGCGCGGCGGCGCCAACGGCGGCCGGATCCGGCTCGACCCGCAGCGCGGCTGGGAGGTCAACGACCCCGACAGCCTCGCCCAGGTCATCCGCGTCCTGGAGAGCGTGCAGGCCGACTTCAACGCCTCCGCGAGCGGGGGCAAGAAGGTCTCCTTCGCCGACCTGGTCGTGCTCGGCGGCGTGGCCGCGGTCGAGAAGGCGGCGAAGGACGGGGGCCTGCCGGTGGAGGTGCCCTTCACCCCGGGCCGCACCGACGCCACGCAGGAGAAGACCGACGTCGAGTCGTTCTCCTACCTCGAGCCCGTCGCCGACGGGTTCCGCAACCACCGCGGCAAGGGCCAGCGCCTGCAGGGCGAGTACCTGCTCGTCGACCGGGCCAACCTGCTGAGCCTGACCGCGCCGGAGCTCACGGTCCTCGTCGGCGGCCTGCGGGTCCTGGGCGCCAACGCCGGCGGCTCCACGGCCGGCGTGCTCACCGACGCGCCCGGCACCCTCACCAACGACTTCTTCGTGAACCTGCTGGCGATGGACACGCAGTGGTCGTCGGTGGCCGGTGACGACGACTCGTTCGAGGCGCGCGACGCCTCGGGCGCGGTCGTCTGGACCGGCACGCGCGCCGACCTGGTCTTCGGCTCGAACTCCGAGCTGCGGGCCGTGGCCGAGGTCTACGCCAGCGACGACGCGAAGGAC
>JAPLAT010000222.1 GCA_026393175.1 Pseudonocardiales bacterium | reverse complement strand
CGGGGGCGGGCTCTGCGGGGGCGGGCTCTGCGGGGGCGGGCTCCGGGGGCGCCGGGTCACGGGGCGGCGGGGCGACGGGGCCGTACCCGGCGGGGTCCGGGTTCGCGGCCGGGGCCGGGTCGGGGACCGGGGCGGGGTCGGTGAACTCCGGCAGCGGCACGGCCGCCCCGTCGTCGTCCGGGAACGGCTCGGGGGCGGGCGACGTGGCCGCCGTGCGGGCCCCGGCGGCGGCGACGTCCGGCGCCGCCGACGAACCGTCCTGCGCCAGCGGGGCGCACCCGGCGAGGACCACGAGAGCCGCCGCCACGAGCGTGCGGCGGCGCACGGACGCCCTGATCATCGCTCCCCCTCCGGCGTGCCTGCAGGCCGCGGGCCACGATGCCGCCGGGAGGCGTGCGGCGGACAGCCATCGGTGGAGGGGGGCGGGCCCCCAAATCAGGGGGCGTCAGGCCGCCCCGGCTCCGGCTTCGACCTTCACGGTCGGCGGGGCGGCCGTGCGGCCCGCCCGTCCCGACCGCCGCTGGACGTACTCGGCGAGCTTGCCCAGCCCGTAGTTGATGAGGATGAACACCAGTGCCACCGCGACGAACATCTGCAGCGGCAGGTTGATGCCCTCCTGGCCGCCGAAGAACTGGATGACGATCCGCGCGGTGCGGACGAACTCGGAGAAGTTGAAGATCACGAACCCGAGCGAGGTGTCCTTCACGATCACGACGAGCTGGCTGATCAGCGCGGGGAGCATGATCCGGAACGCCTGGGGCAGCAGGATCAGCCGCAGCACCTGGAACCGCGTCAGCCCGACGGCGTACGCGGCCTCCGACTGCCCGCGCGGCAGCGCCGCGACCCCGGACCGGATGATCTCGGCGATGATCACGCAGTTGTAGGCGGTCAGGCCGATGACCAGGTACCACAGCGGCGGCAGCGAGATGCCCAGCTCGGGCAGCACGCGGGCGGCGAAGTAGATCGTGATGACGACGGGCAGGCCGCGCAGCAGCTCGATGACGCTGACGACGAGCCAGCGGTACCAGGGCGCGCTGGTGATCCGGGCCACGGCGAGTGCCGTGCCGATGGCCATCGACAGCACCAGCGTGAGGGCGGCGGCGACCAGCGTCAGCGCCAGGCCCTGGCCGAGCGCGCTCCAGGTGGCCACGAAGAAGCGGTTGCCCGGGTTGAACAGCGGGCCCCACTTCTCGCCGTCGAGCTGGCCGTTCGCGCCGAGCTGGACCAGCGCCAGCGCCACGACCCCGGCCAGCAGCACCAGCGCGACGACGGTGCCGATCATGGTGTTGCGCCGGGCCCGCGGCCCCGGCGCGTCGAAGAGGACGGTCGGGGCGCTCATCGCTTGACCTCGATCTTCCGCTCGATGACGCCGAGCAGGATGCCGGCCGGGATGGTGATCACGAGGAACGCGATGGCCACGCCGGTGAGGCTGGACAGCGCGGAGTAGCCGAGCGAGCTCAGCGCGCCGTCCACGGAGAACAGCTCCCCGGTGACGCCGACGGCGCCCACGATGGCCGAGTTCTTGATCATGGCGATGATCACGCTGCCCAGCGGCGGGACGACCGTGCGCAGCGCCTGCGGGAGGACCACGGTGCCGAGCGTCTGGGTGAAGGTCAGCCCGACCGCGCGGGCGGCCTCGGCCTGGCCGGCGGGCACCGAGTTGATGCCCGACCGGACCGCCTCGCAGACGAACGCCGCGGTGTAGAAGGCCAGGCCCGCCACGCCGGGCCAGAAGAAGGCGTTGTTCTCGAACGTCGGGAACTCGATGCCGACCTGCGGCAGCGCGAACGCGAACATGAACAGCACGACGACGAGCGGCGAGTTGCGGAAGACGGTGACCCACGCCGTGCCCACCCAGCGCAGCGGCGGCACGGGCGAGACGCGGAACGCGGCCAGCACCGTCCCGATCAGCAGCGCGCCGATCCCCGCGAACAGGCAGATGCGCAGGGTCCCGAAGAAGCCGGAGACGAAGCGCGGGAACTCGGCGATCAGGGCGTCCATCCGGCCCTCCCGGCCAGGGTCGCGGGCATGCTGCGGACAGCGCTCACAGGGGTCCTCCGACTGCGCTCACTCGAGTCCTGCGGACAGGCGGGACAGCGGTGCGCGGCCGGCCGGGGCCGGCCGCGCACCGCGGGGGACGTCGGTCAGCTGCAGGGCTGGAACTCGGGCAGCGCCGGGACCTCGGGCTGGACCGTGCCCGCCGTGCTCTCCCACGCCGCCGCGTAGGTGCCGTCCTCGACGGACGCGGCCAGCGTCTCGTTGATGAACTCGCAGAACGCGACGTCGCCCTTGGGGATGCCGATGCCGTAGGGCTCCTCGGTGAACGGGGCGTCGACCAGCTTGAACGCGCCCTGGCCGGCCTCGACCAGGCCCAGCAGGATGACGTTGTCCGTGGTCACGGCGTCGACCTGGCCGTTGCGCAGCGCGTCGGCGCAGTTGGAGTACACGTCGAAGAGCACGATGTTGGCCGGGTCGACGTACTGCTCGATGTTCGTGGCCGGCGTGGAGCCGGTGACCGAGCAGACGCGGGCGTTGGCGGCGCGCAGCGACTCCGGGCCGGTGATCGTGGTGTTGTCGGCGGCGACCATGAGGTCCTGGCCCGCCTGGTAGTAGGGGCCGGCGAACGAGACGCGCTCGCGGCGGGCGTCGTTGATCGTGTAGGTGGCCACGACGATGTCCACCTGGTCGTTCGCGATGACGTCCTCGCGGATCCGCGACGGGGTCTCGGTGTAGGTGATCCCGTCCTCCGGGATGCCCAGCGCTCCGGCGACGATCTTGGCGATCTCGACGTCGAAGCCGACCGGGTTGCCGTCGAGGCCGCGCAGGCCGAACAGCGGCTGGTCGAACTTGGTGCCGACGCGCAGCGTGCCGGCCTCGTTCAGCTCGGCCATGGTGGTGCCGGCCTCGAAGGTGACGTCCTCGGCGACCGGGGGCGCCTCCGCGCCGGAGTCGCCGAGCTGGGCCTGCTCGCCGCACGCGGTGGCGGTGAGCACGAGGACCGCTGCGGCCGCGGCGATCTTCGTGAGGTGGGAGAGGCGCATGGTGGTGCGGTCCTTCCGTCGGGAGCGGATCAGTGGGTGAGGATCTTGCCGAGGAAGTCCTTGGCACGGTCGGAGGTGGGGTTCGAGAAGAACGTCTCGGGGGCGGCGTCCTCGACGATCTCGCCGTCGGACATGAAGACGACCCGGTGTGCGGCCTTGCGGGCGAAGCCCATCTCGTGGGTGACCACGAGCATGGTCATGCCCTCCTTGGCCAGCGTCGTCATGACGTCGAGCACCTCGTTGACCATCTCGGGGTCCAGCGCGGAGGTGGGCTCGTCGAACAGCATGACCTTGGGCTTCATCGCCAGCGCCCGTGCGATCGCGGCGCGCTGCTGCTGCCCGCCCGAGAGCTGGGCGGGGTACTTGTCCTTCTGGTTCGCGATGCCGACGCGCTCCAGCAGGGCCAGCCCGTCCTTCTCGGCGGCGGCCTTGCTCGCCTTGCGCACCTTCAGCGGGGCGAGGGTGACGTTCTCGAGGATCGTCTTGTGGGCGAACAGGTTGAAGCTCTGGAACACCATGCCGACGTCGGCGCGCAGGCCGGCCAGCGCCTTGCCCTCCGCGGGCAGGTCGGTGCCGTCGACCTGGATGGTGCCCGAGTCGATCGGCTCCAGGCGGTTGATGGTGCGGCACAGCGTCGACTTGCCCGACCCCGACGGCCCGAGCACCACGACGACCTGGCCCCGTGCGACCTCGAGGTTGATGTCGCGCAGCACGTGCAGGTCGCCGAAGTGCTTGTCGACGGTCGCCATGCGGATCATGGGGGTGGCGGTCGCGGTGTCACTCGCGGCGTCGGTCACAGGTGGCCTCCGGGCATGGCGGGACGCTAGGGCGGATCGGACACCCCAGTCCAGCACCTTGAGCAACCCATAGGGTCTCCATCGGGTAACAGAGACGGGCGAGGGGGACGGGGAGTCGTGCACATCCTGCTGGTCGAGGACGACGACCGCATCGCGGCGGCGCTGCGTCCGGCGCTGCACCGCCACGGGATGACGACCACCCGGCTCGCGCACGGCCGCGGCGCCGTCGACCACCTCGCGGGCGTCGACGTCGTGCTGCTCGACCTGGGCCTGCCCGACGTCGACGGCGTGGACGTCTGCCGCGACATCCGCGCCGCGAGCACCGTCCCGGTGATCGTGGTGTCCGCGCGGGGCGAGGTGGACGACCGCATCCTCGGGCTGGACTCCGGCGCCGACGACTACCTCGTCAAGCCCTACGACATCGGCGAGCTCGTGGCCCGCGTGCACGCGGTGTACCGGCGCAGGCGGGCGTCCGAGCCGGCCGCCGCCGACGGCCTGCTCGAGGTCGACGACGTGCGGATCGACCTGCAGCGCCACGCCGTGACCGTCGCGGGCCGGCCCGTCCCGCTGACCCGCAAGGAGTTCCAGGTGCTCGCCCTGCTCGCCTCCGCGGGCGGGGCGGTCTGCACCCGCAACCGGATCGTCGCCGAGGTCTGGGGACGCTCCTGGGCGGGCGCCAACCGCACGCTCGACGTCCACGTCGCGACACTGCGCACCAAGCTGGGCCGCCCCGAGCTCGTGCAGACGGTGCGCGGCGTGGGCTACCGGCTGGGCCACCCGGAAGCGGCGGGGTAGTGCGGGCGCGGCTGCTCGTCGTCGTCCTGGTGCTGGTGGGGGCACTGGCGGCGGGCCTGGGCGTGCCGCTGGCGCTGTCGGACTCCCGCGCCGGGCAGCTGCAGCTGTTCTCCGACCAGCTCAAGGACACCATCTCCTTCGCCGCGCTGTCCGGGCGCCCGATCACCGAGAACGACACGTCCACCCTCGCCGCGGAGCTCACCCGCTACGACGAGGTGTACGGCCGCGCGGTGCTCGTGCTCGACCCCGACGGGCGGGTGCTGGTGGCGTCGCGGTCGGTGCTGCCCGAGCTCGACGACGACGCGCGGGACCGGGTGGCGCGCGCCCTGCTCAACCGCCGGTCCGCGGTCTACCCGCTGCGCGCGCCCTGGGACGACCGCCCGGTCGTGCTGGCCGAGCCCGTGCTGGTGGACGAGCAGGTGCTCGGCGCCGTCGTCACGGTGTGGCCGACCGACGACCTGCGGGCCCGGGAGATCCGGGTCTGGTCCCTCGTCGCCGCGGCCGGGCTGCTGGCGCTCGGGCTGGGGGTGGTCGTGGCGCTGCCGATCGTGCGCTGGGTGCTGCGGCCGGTGCAGCGGCTGGACGAGGGGACCGGCCGGGTCGCGGCCGCCCTGCTGCGGGGCGCGGCCCCCGAGCCCGTCGCCGACGGCAGCGGCCCGCCGGAGCTGCGCAGGCTGTCGGACTCGTTCGACCGGATGGCGCGCACCGTGGTGCAGGCCTACGGCGCCCAGCGCGCGTTCGTGGCCGACGCCAGCCACCAGCTGCGCAACCCGCTGACCGCGCTGCGCCTGCGGCTGTCCAACCTGGACGGCCGCGTCGAGCCGGGCGCCGTCGAGGACCAGGTCGCGGCCCTGGAGGAGGCCGAGCGGCTCTCCACGCTGCTCGACGGGCTGCTGGCGCTGGCCCGCGCGGAGCGCACCGCCCCGCTGGAGCTGATCGAGGTCGACCCGGCCGTGGCCGACCGGATCGAGGCGTGGCGCCCGCTGGCCGAGCACACCGGGCTGCGGCTGGCCCGCACCGGGGCGCGGGGGCTGCGGGCGCTCGGCCCGGCCGGGGCGGTGGAGACCGTGCTGGACGCCGTGCTGGACAACGCCGTGAAGTTCACCCCGCGCGGGGGGACGGTCACCGTGCACACCGCGCGCGGGGACGGGCGGGTGACGATCGCCGTGCGGGACTCGGGGCCGGGCATCGCGCCCGAGGAGCTGGACCGGGCGGTCGACCGGTTCTGGCGCAGCCCGAGCCAGAGCAACGTCGAGGGCTCCGGGCTCGGCCTGGCGATCGCGGCCCGCACCCTGGAGCTCGCGGGCGGGGAGCTGCGCCTGGAGCTGCCCGCGGGCGGCGGGCTGCGGGTCGTGGCGGAGCTGCCGGCCCCCGGCGACGACGACGGCCCGCCGGGCCCGACCGGCGCCTGAGGGCTCAGGCCGCAGCCCGGCCCCCGCCCGCGTCG
>JAPLAT010000465.1 GCA_026393175.1 Pseudonocardiales bacterium | reverse complement strand
GGACGTCGCGGCCGCGCTGCTGGGGCGGTGGGAGTGCCGGGCCGTCGCCCTCACCCTCGGGGTGCGCGGCGCGGTCGTCGCGCACCGGCACGGTGCCCGCTCGGCGTCCCCCGCCCCCCGCGCGGCCGACGGCGACCCGTGCGGCGCGGGCGACGTGTTCGCCGGGGCGGTCGCGGCCGCGCTGGCCGGGGGGCGGGGCGTCGACGACGCCGTGCACGCCGCCGTCGCCAGGGCGGGGGAGTTCGTCGCCGCAGGCGGGGCGGCCGGGTTCACCGGGCCGGCCGGTCTCCCCACGGACGGTGTCCCCACGGACGGGGTCCCCGCGGCGGAGGGATCCGCGGGGGCCCGGTCCGGCCTCGACGCGGCGCGCGACCTCGTCGCGCGCGTGCGGGCCCGGGGCGGCACGGTCGTGGCGTCCGGGGGCTGCTTCGACCTGCTGCACACCGGGCACAGCCGCACCCTCGCCGCGGCGCGGGAGCTGGGCGACTGCCTGGTCGTGCTGCTCAACTCGGACGCCTCGGTGCGCCGGCTCAAGGGGGACGGGCGGCCGATCGTCGGCGAGGCCGAGCGGGCCGAGCTGCTGGGCGCACTGGCCTGCGTCGACGCGGTCGTGGTGTTCGAGGAGGACGACCCCTGCGCCGTGCTCGCGGAGCTGCGCCCCGACCTGTGGGTCAAGGGCGGTGACTACGACCCGGCCGCGCTGCCGGAGACCGCGCTGCTGCGGACGTGGGGCGGGGAGGTGCTCACCGTCCCCTACCGGCCGGGCCGGTCCACCACGCGGCTGGCCGGGACCCTGGCCGGGCTGGGGTGAGCCGGGGCGGGCGGAGCGGGACCGGACCGCGCCACCCGGACGTGTTGTCGCGCCACCGGGGCGGGTACCCGCGACGCATGCTGCTCACGGGTGACCCCTCGGTCCGGCGCGACGACGCGTGGAACTCCGACCACCGGGCCGAGGAGCCGCTGCAGCGCGCGGACCGCAACTTCGCCGACCTCCTCCAGGAGCTCCGCGTCGTGCTCACCAGCGTGCAGATCCTGCTGGGCTTCCTGCTCACGCTCGCGTTCAGCGCAGGCTTCCGCGATCTCGACGCCGTCCAGCACGGGGTCTTCGTGGTCACGCTGTGCTCGGCGGCCCTGTCGTCGGCCCTGCTCGTGGCCCCGGTCGCCGCGCACCGCGTGCTGTTCCAGCGCGGTCGCAAGCGGGAGCTGGTGCGCTGCGGGCACCGCCTGACCCTGGCCGGGATCGCCGCGCTCGGCGTGACGCTGGGCAGCGGCCTGCTCCTCGTGCTCGACGTCGCGCTCGGCCGGCCCGCGGCGGTCCTGGTCACCGCGGGCTTCGTCGCCGTCGTCGTGGCGCTCTGGGTCGTCCTCCCGCTGCGCATGCGCTGAGGGGGACCCTCCGGGACCCTCCGCACGAACGCCGACCGGCGCCCGTGCGGGCGCCGGTCGGCCGTGCTCGGTCGGGCGGCCCCGTCAGGGGCGGGGGGCCTCCCCGGCCTGCGGCGAGCGGTCGACGTCGCCGCGCCAGCCGTCCTCGGCCGTGCCCCGGCTCTCGATGAACTCCTTGAACCGGGCCATGTCCGCCTTCACCCGGCGGCCGATGATGCCGAGGACCTCCCCGGCCTTCTCCACGATGCCCTCGGGCTCGTGGTCCAGCTGCAGCGTGACGCGGGTGGTGGCGTCGTCCAGCCGGTGGAACGTGACGACCCCGGCCTGGTGGGTGCCGTTCTCCGTCGTCCAGGCGATGCGCTCGTCCGGGTGCTGCTCGGTGATCTCGGCGTCGAACTGCCGCTCGACCCCGGCGATCCGGGTGATCCAGTGCGTGCGGGTCGGGGTGACCTGCTCGATCCGCTCCACGCCCTCCATGAAGCGGGGGAAGCTCTCGAACTGGGTCCACTGGTCGTAGGCCGTGCTCACGGGCACGGCGACGTCCACGCTCTCCATCACGGTGTTGGCCATGCCCGGGGCGTACCCGGACCGGGCGGGCGCACACACGGGGTCGTCCGGCCGGGGGACCGGGCCCGCGTGCCTCAGTCCGTCCGGCTCGCCCGCAGCATCGCCAGGCAGGCGTGCGTGGCCGCCGCCCGGTCGGGATGGCAGGAGGCGACGGCGGACACGACGCAGATCCGCAGGACGGTCTCCACGCGCGGCCCGGTGACCAGGCTCAGCACGCGCGTCCCGGGGGAACCCCCGAGGCACGCGTCCACGAGGGCGCGCACGCCGGTCGAGGCGAGGAAGGTGACCCCGCTGAGGTCGGCCACGACGGCCGGGGACGACGCGAACGCCTCCTCGAGACCCGCCCGCAGCTCCGCGACGGTGCTGAGGTCGATCTCCCCGCCCACGACGCACAGCGCGGGCCGGCCCGGATCGGGCCGGCGGACGTCGACCGTGCAGTGCGTGCCGACTCGCTGGCTCATGTGCCCCGTTCCCGGTCGAAGCGGTCGGTGGACGTTCTCGACGCTACGCTTCCCGGGCGAGAGGGCAAGCGCCGGCGAGGCGGGCGGGGCGGCCGTGCGCGTCGGCGGGACGGGCCGTCCGCGGCGCGGCCGGCCGGGGACACGAGGGACGGGGTGGCGGATGGCGGGGCGCACCGTCGGTCCCGGCGACGAGGCGACACCGCACCTGCGGGCCCTGGTCGACGGCCTGTCCGCGGTGGTCTGGGAGGCCGACGCCGCGTCGGTCGCGTTCACCTTCGTCTCCGACCGGGCCGAGGACCTGCTCGGGTACCCGGCGGCGGCGTGGATCGGCGATCCGGACTTCTGGCCCTCGATGATCCACCCGGACGAGCGGGCGACCGTCGTGGCGCACTGCGCCGCGGAGACCGCGGCCGGGCGCGACCACGACCTCTCCTTCCGGGCGGTCGCCGCCGACGGCCGCACGGTGTGGCTGCACGACGTCGTCCATGTCATCTGCGACGACGACGGCACCCCCCGCAGGCTGCAGGGCGTCATGATCGACGTCACCGTGCAGAAGCGGGCCGAGCGGGCCTCCGCCCTGCTGGCCGAGGCGGGCCGGGTGCTGAGCGGGCCGGCGGCGTTCGGCGAGCGGCTGGCCGCACTGGCCCGGCTCACCACCGGCCCGATGGGCGACTGCACGCTGGTGTCGTGCCCCGACCGGGACGGGCGCTACCGCCCCGTCGCGGTCGCGCACCGCGACCCGGAGCTGGAACCGCTGCTCGCGGACGCCGCCCACGCGGCGCCGCCCGCGTCGGTGCGCGCGGCGCTCGCGCGCGGCGAGCCGTTCGTCGTGCCGGAGATCCCCGACGAGGTCCGGCACGAGGACGACCCGCCGGCCGACGTCGCCGCGGCGCGGGATCGCCTGCGCTCGGGGGCGGCGCTGGTGGTGCCGCTCGCGGCGGGGGGCACGCAGCTGGGACTGCTGACCTTCGCCACCCGGGACCGGTCGCGGGTCTACGACGACGCCGACCTGGAGCTCGCCCGCCGTCTCGGCGAGCAGCTCGCCGTCGCGATGGAGACCGACCGGCTCCGCGAGCGCAACCGCAGGCTGTTCGCGGTGACCTCGGCCCTCGCCGCCGCGGCGAGCACCCCCGAGGCCTGCACGGCCGTGGTGCGCAGCACGCAGGACGCGTTGCGGGCGCGCTACGTCAGCGTCTACCGCCTCGTGGGCGACCGGCTGCACGCCGTGCACCGCGCCGGCCATCCCGAGGAGCTCGACCTGTCCGCGTTCGCCGCCGTCGAGCTGGGCGCCCCGCTGCCGTTGACCGACGCGGTCCGCACCGGCCGCTCGTTGTGGATCGACACCCTGTCGGAGCTGCGCCGCCGCTATCCCCACGTGGTCGACGCGGCGGCGGCCACGGGCATCCGCGCCCTGGCCGTGCTGCCGATGCGCGTCGCAGGCGGCGTGAACGGCGCGCTGACCCTGAGCTTCGACCGGGACCATGTGAGCACCCCCGAGGACCGGGAGTTCGCCCGGCTCCT
>JAPLAT010000558.1 GCA_026393175.1 Pseudonocardiales bacterium | reverse complement strand
CCGGCGCCGGTTGGCCGCGACGGTGAAGGTCGCGACCGGGACTCCGGAGCGGGAGAACCGCAGCGTGGGCTTCTCGGTGACGTTGCCGTGGACGGTGATCTTGTTCATCTCGGGTTCCTATCGTCGGAGCGGGGTGTCGGTGGGTGACGCGGCCCCGTCCTCAGCGCGGCGCGGTGGGGTCCCGGTAGGGACGGCGGGGAACCCGGTCTCGTCGGATCGGGGTGGGAACGCCGCCAGGCGTCCGAGCGCAGCGAGGCTCGTCCCACCCGATCGGACCTGGGCCGGCGGGTTCATCGCCGCTCGCCCCACCGCGTTGTGCTGACCTTCGGGCGTCTCCCCCGGACACCACCCCGGCTGGGAGGGACCGGCGATGACGAACACCAGACCCGCCTTCGTCTGCCCGTCCGGAAGCCGCGCGACGTCTGATCCCTGAACGCCTCTACAGCCGCCACCGCGGGTGGCCGCGCAGTACCCGGAGTTGCTCGTGGCGGCGTGACCGGGGCCCGCACCGTCCCCGGAGCGGTTCGAGCGATGGACCGGACCGTCGCCGGCCTGGCAGCACGAGGTGACAGAACCGGCCTGCGCCGGGTGGCTCGCCATCGCAGGCGCGCCGGCCACGTCGGCTTACGGGTGTCCGATCCGGCCCGGGCAGTTCGACCCGCGGCGGGACGCAATGCCTCCTGCTCGGCGACGTACGACGGCTTCGACGAGATGGCCGACGTCTACCTCCCCGGCACGTGGCTCGTTCGCGGACCACGCCGGGTCTGGACCAGGCCCGGCGGCGCTGCGTGGAGCGCCGCCGGGTGGCGTTCAGCGGTGTGCGTCTGTCGCTGCGGGGCGCCGGGCCAGGCAGGCGACCATGTGACCCTGCATCGGCGGGGACGGCGGCCAGACCCGGTCCTGCTCGACCTGGCGCACCCCGTCGACGGTCAGCGTCCAGTCGCCGACGCAGTCAGGCGGGTCACGACGGGCCCGGCTCGCGGTGGCGACCTCCAGCGTCGTCCCGTCGGAACGACGGGCGGTGGCGGTGACGTCGATGACGATGTCGCCGTCGGCGAGCACGGTCTCGCGGTAGCCCAGCGCGACCGGGGCCGCGCCGGTATGCCGGCAGATCTCCACGAGCAGGCCGCGGGCGGCGTTGTGCGCCCCGTACATGCCGACGCTGCCGACCAGCGGGATCGTCGCGGTGACATCGACGGGCAGGACGTAGCTGCGGCACCAGTCGTACCGGGTGAAGCACTGCGGGAACATCAGCGATCTCCTTCCGAGATGCGGGCCGTCGGTGGGGCCGCCGGGCGGCGGCCCCACCGACCTGCGGGGTCAGACGGTCGATTCGGCGTCGGCAACGGACCCGGCGTCACCGCTGGCGGGCTCGGTGACGTCGGACTCGCCGTCGCCGTGTCCGTCCTCGCCGACCCGGTCACCGGCATCGGCGTCGTCCCGGCCGTCGGCGCCCGGGTGGTCTGGGTCGGGCAGGACGAGCTGCTCGACCGGGGCCAGCGGGTAGCCCCAGTCGCGCAACGCGGTGAAGTAGGCCCGGTGCCCCGCCTCCGGGGAACGCCAGGTCTGCCGGTTGCAGGCGTCCTCGGCGGCACCGAGCAGGACCGCCAGCGCCAGCTGGGTCGCCCGCTGCGGCGACGCGGTCCGCGCGGCCTCGGCGATCGGGTGCGGGCGGCCGGTGTAGACGCTGCCGACCGGTTCGTGGCTGAGGACCTCGCACGCGGTGGGGTGCCCGGACTCCATCGCCCGGCGCAGGTCGTGCCCGCCCCGCCCGAGCGTGGCCGCGACGAACACCAGCGCGTCCCGCGGCGGGGTCCTACGGGCCAGGAAGGTCCGCAGCCACTGCCGGCGGACCGTGGTCGCGGAGTCCCACGCCTTGTTGTTCGCGATCACCAGCCGCCGCTGGGCCTTGTCCTCCTCGCTCATCCCCGCCGCGGTCGCCCCGCCCTGGCCAACGGTGCCTGCGCCGCCGGCGGTGACCTGGGTCCAGCGGGCCGCGTGCCCGTGGATGTCGGAGTCGAGGCACCAGTGCACGACCCGCAGCTGGGGCTCCCGGTCCCAGCCGCGGCGCACCTCCACGCTGGCCGCCCGCCCGGGGCACCCGCCGTGCGCGTCGGCGGCCAGCTCGGCGCCGCTGGGCGACTCAGCGCTGGGACGCAGCCCGCTGATCTGGCGGGCGGTACCCGGCTGGTCGGGATCGACCAGCGCGATCCCCTGCTCGGCCAACTCCCGGACGGCGTCGGCCAGCAGGACGGCATCGGCACGCTCGTCGCGCAACTTCTGCGCCACGTGGGCGAACTGCGCGGGCTCCTTCGCCGCGGTCACCGTCAGCACCTTCACCGCGGCCGCGCCGGCGTCGGTGTGGTCGTCGAACTCGGCGATCACCGCTGCCTGGTCCAGGGTCACCTCGTAGCGGCCCAGCACGGCGGCAGCGAGCTCGCTACGCGCCACCGCCGCGGTCACCTTCACCCGCGCGGCCGGGACGTGGGTTCGTCGCGCGATCTGCCCGGCCGTCAGCCCGAGGTCGAGCAGCTGCTGGTGGGCGTGCACCTCGTCGGCCTCGCTGGTGGCGGCGCGGTGCTGGTTTTCCTCGAGCTGATCGACGATCCGGTCGATCCGCTGGGCCTTCCCGGACCGGTCCAGCTCGCCCGGCTCGGTGTCGGAGTCCGGGTCGCCGGGCTCGACCAGCACCGGGACGGTGTCGCGGCCGACCTCGACCGCGGCGACGGTGCGCCGCTTGCCCTTGCGGACGACCAGCGTCCCGTCCGCGGCCCGTCGGGCGATGATCGGCTCCCGGACGCCGCGGTCGGCGATCGAACGCAGGAACGGCTTGTCCAGCGCCAGGCCCCGGCGCACGTTCACGCCCACAACCAGGGTGCGGGGGTCGGCGAGCAGCAGCTCACCCACCGCCTCGATGACCGGCGCGCCGGACGTGACGGTGTCGGCCTCGGGACCGTCGGGCTCGTCGGTGCCCGCGCCGGTGGTCGTGCGCGGGTCCTCGTGGGTCTCGGGGTCGGTGGGGGCGGGCTGGGTGTCGGTGATGGTCACGGTGTCCTCCCTGGGCCGAGCGACGGGCTCGGCGGTGCGGTGCTCCCGCGGGTGCGGGGCGCACTCGACCAAGGCGGCGCGCGCCGGGGCGGCCGGGGCCTGCGGGCTGCGCCGCACGGGGTGGACCGGCGCCAGCGACAACGTCAGCTCTGGAGGTGGGGTCGGCTCGCGCCGGTTCACCCGGGCGGCCGCGCGGCCCGGGGCATCGACCCGCGCCACGGCGGGCGGTGCCAGAGTGCGCAGCCCCGCCCCGCGAACCGGGCCTCCGGCGTCGACGGTGGCGGTCGGGGACACGACCGCCGTCAGCGCCCCCTGACGGACGTGCCGCGGGGCCGGCAGCGACCGGGACACCACCCGCACCGCCGTACGGACGACGCTTACCGCGACAGCGAGCCGCGGTACCGGCTTCGGTCCAGCACCGGCCGTCGGGCCTCCAGCGCTCGGCGTACGCCTGGACCGCTCGGCAGCGGTGACGCGCGGCGACGAGGCCGGACCGGTCGCCGGCCGGGCGCGGTCGGGCCGGGTGCTCGGCTTCTCGCGGCCGTCACCGGCAGCGTCCGTCGCGGGGCGGTGCGCGGTGACGCCCCGCTTGACGATCTTGTCGTTCCAGCCCGGGTCGACCACGACGGTGACGGTGGTCTTGTTGACCCGCCGTACGACCTCCCACCGGCCCCGGTACCGCAGCAGGTCACCGGGGCGGACCTGGTCCCAGTCGACCGTGTCGATCCGCCCGGCCGCGCGGTGGCCTCGTGCACGCCGCTCCAGTACCGGATCTGAGCGTCCAGCAACGAGGCCTGCGCCAGCAGCCGGTCGCGCCACTCCCCGGGCGGGACCGGACGCGGCTCCGGGCTGCCCGCGGAACACCGCCCGGTACTGCCGTGGCCGTCGAGGACGCGCTGGACCCGCCGGCGCTCGGCCTACGGCCGCTCGAGCCGTCCGCCGACGACCTACGGGCACTCCCCGTGCCGCATGTGCCCGGCGGCGACCTCGGCGGCCCGCGCGGCGTCCGCGGCGCGCCGGTCGTCTTCCCGTCCGGCCCGTTCGTGGGCGTCGGCGCGGTCGAGGTCGCGCCGGTGCCGACCCTCGGAATGGTGCCCGACCAGGATCGGCTGCCCCAGCGGGATCCCGCCCAGGATCCGAGCGGCGGCGTCCTCGCTGCCCGCCAGCCCGGGAGTGACGCTCGGCCCGCTCGGCGAGCCGCTGCACGCGGTCGTCGAGGCGTGCGGCTCGGTCGGCCTCGGCGTCGGCCACCGACCGTGGCCGAGCGTCGACCGAGGTCTCCACGACGAACCCGGCGGCCCGCAGCGCCTGCGCGCTGAGTTCAATCTGCCGGTACGGCGGCAACTGGTCCCGGGTGCCCGGCAGGTACCAGGCGCCGTGTTCACCCACCTGCCGCGACCACCGCCACCGCCGCAGCCCGGCCGTCCGCAACACCTCGATCACCCCGTCGCCTCGGCGGGTGCCCTCCAGCACCGTCCCCTGCTCCGGTGCGTGCACGATCTGCAACCCCATTGCGGACCTCCATACCGGTGGCCCGGCCGGTCGCGGGGACCGGCCGGGCTACCTCGCCGTTAGCCGGCTGTCTCGGGTGCCGGTCGCGGGAGCCGGGCCTGGGTGAGGACGGCGGCGGCGATCTGTTCCTCGGTCACCGCGCCGAGCTCGCGCAGCAGCACCGTGCGGGTCAGGTCCGGGGTGTCCGGGCCGATCCGCAGGTCCCGCAGCGACCCGGTCGCGGCCGCGTCCCAGGCGAACCGGCTCGGCCCTAGCTGCACCGCCCATGGGAACGCCCACGCCGGTGAGGCGGTCGGGGCCCCGGCCAGCAGCACCGCGACCCCGCCGCCCGGGGTGTCGATGACGCAGTCGACCCCGCCCGCGCGCACCAGGTCGGCGACCCGGTCCAGATCGACCTCGGCGAACCCCTCCCGACCGTCGTGCTCGTTCGGTGTCGGTGCCGCGGCGGTCCGAGCGGTGGTCACAACCCGACCGGTCAGCTCGGTGACCGAGCGGTCCGGGTCGATGCCCAGCTCGTCGAACCAGCCGGCCAGCGTCGCGACCACGTCGGCGCCGTTCCACGACCCGCCCGCCTGCACGAGCTTCTTGACGCGGGCGAACAGGGCCAGGACCGCACGCACCGCCGGGTGGGCGACGTCCAGAACGAGCGCGCCGACCGGGGCCACGGCCAGCAGGTCGGCGAACTCATCGGCGAGCAGCACCCGCGGAGGGAGCGGGTCTCCGCCTCGCGTGCGGTCGATCACGTCCTTAACGCTCTCCCCCGCCGCGACCACCAGCGGCGGCAGGCCGACGCTGCGGGCGCGGATCTGGTCGATCAGCGCGAACGCCGCCCCGCGCCGGTGCGCACGCCGCCACCGCGCGTCGGTCCACGCGGCCAGGCCGTCGTCGGGCTCGATCAGGTCCCGGCAGGCCAGCATCACCCGATCGTCGGGCCGGTAGGTGGCGGGGACGCCGTGCGGGTGGTCG
This sequence comes from Pseudonocardiales bacterium, assembly GCA_026393175.1. GTDB lineage: Bacteria > Actinomycetota > Actinomycetes > Mycobacteriales > Pseudonocardiaceae > Pseudonocardia. The sequence goes on along the minus strand of JAPLAT010000558.1, from coordinate 9,783 downwards.
GAGTCGTAGAGCATCAGCTGCACCAGACCGTCGACCAGGACGACCCGGGCGACGAGGACGTAGACGTGTCCGCCGTCGGGCGCCGGGCGATGGATGAGGTCGCCGACGCGAAGCTGCGTGGCCGGCACGGTCGCAAATGGGGTCCCGGGCAGCGGCGGGGTGTCGACCGCCGTCGTGGCGAGCTTCGTGGTGGTCGTCAGGTGGGTGGTTGGCATGTCGGACATGGCGGGAAGGTCCTTCCGGGGGATGGGCGGGCCCGGTCCCGGCCAGGCTGGACCGGGACCGGACCCGCGGGGTGGTCGACCGTGGCCGGCACGTGGCCGCTGGTCGGGTGTGGAGATCAGGCGGCGTGCGCGGCCGCCAGCGCCATCGCCCGCAGCCCGGCCCGCTCCAGGTCGTGGGCGGCGTCGGCGTCCTCCAACGTCTGGGCCGCGGAAGTGACCGCGTGCAGCACCCCGCCGGAGGTGACATCGCCGCCCTGGACGAAGTGGGCCAGGACTGTGGCCTGCTGCTCGGCGGTGAACCGCAACGCCTTCCCGACGCGCTCCAACGTGGCCTGCGGATCGCGGATGGGCACCCCGGCCTGCCGGGCGATCTCGGCCAGCTTCGCCCGCACGTACTCGCGGTCGAGGAACGTCGCGACGGCGTCGCGGGCCTGCTTCACGACCAGCCCGAGCAGCGCGTCCTGGGTGTCGCCCGACCACCGCACAACTCCGTCGGCGAGCCGCCCGCCGAGGTGGACCTCGCGCAGCGCGTCGCGGGTGATGGTCATGCCGTTGTCGCACACCTGCACCGTCAGCTGCGGGGTCAGCGCGAACGACCCGTGCCCGGTCTCGGAGTTCGACACCACGAACCCGGCAAACACCAGCGGGTTGTCCGCGCCCCGCGCGCCGGTGAACGGGCTGCGGTAGTCCGCCAGCAGCTCGGGGGCGTACTCCCCGATCCCCGGGGCGCGGACCTTGACGTACATGCGCCGCTCGGTGAGGTCGCAGGAGGCGATGTCGACCGGGACCCCGGCGACGCGGACGCCCTCCAGGACGGCCATCAGGACGTCGAGGTTGTCGACCACCCGGTAGGAGTCCGACAGCAGCGCCCGCGCGACGCCGACGCCGCCGTCCGGGTCGTGCAGGCCGCGGACGAGGAACCGGCGGTCGGGGTCGTCGGCCAGCCAGGTGTTGACGTTGGCGTCGTAGAGCCCGATCTGCTCGGCCCGCAGCCGGCGCAGGTAGGGCAGCGGGATCCCCAGCTTCTCCGCGATACCGGCGTCGGCCAGCGCAGTCGGGCGCAGCACCGTCTCCCCGACGGTGACCCCGTCCGGGGTGAGCTGCGGCTCCCCTACGCCGATCAGGCGCAGGTGGCCGTTGTCGGCGACGAGGTGGTGGGCGGGACTGACGACGTCGAGCTTCGCGGCGTGCTGGGCCTGCAGCACTGCGGCGAGGTCGGTGACGGTGGCGTTGCGGGTGGTCAGGATCGTGCCGGTCATGGTCGACTCCGAGGGATCGAGCGACGCCCCGCTGCGAGGGCGGCCCCGCCGGATGTGGTGGGGCGCGACGCGTCCGCCCGGCGACCGGGGCAGGGCGCGGAGGACCGCACCCGCTCGTCCGATCGACGTGGGCCGCCGACCCCTCCTCGACGTCGTCACGAGCTAGCGGCGGCCCACTCGCATCGGTCGGGCCGGTGCCCCTTCACGCCGCACCCGGACGTCGGGCAGCATCGCCGTCCCTACCACACGGAGGAGCGGTACTCGGCGGTCTGTCGAGTCCGATCTCCCGGGCTACGAGGATTACCCGCCGACACACGGGCATGACCGCCCGCCGCGTTCTTCACGGCTGTTCCAAGCCTCAGCTGCGGACCGGTTCACCCGCCGTATCGAGAACGTCCATCAACGTGCGCGCGGTCGCGGGCGACAGAAGGGCTGCGAGATCGGTCTCGGCGATCTCGATGACCTGCTTCGCGGTGGTCACCCCCGCGTGAAGGAGTGCGAGGTACTCGCCCCTCGTGAGACTCCTGCCGGCGACGCTCGCGAGGCCGCCGAGGACGTCCGGCAGCCCGATCTCCAGGCGGACGGCGAGCTGGTCGACCTCCCGCTCGTCCTGCACGTCGAAGCCGCGCACCCGGCAGATGCCGATCACGGCGTCGAGGACGTCACGGGTTCGGCCGGCCACGGCCCGGACGGGTCCGGACGCCGTGCGGGTCGGCAGGTGCTGGGTCAGCTGCCGTTCGATGGCGTCCATCGGCGTGTCGCTCGCGAACAGGAGCGCCGCCGCCGCCCTCTTCTGCCGGGCGAGCACGACGCCGCCGCCGACGTGCAACCGATCGACCATCGAGCCGGCGACACCAGTCCGGCGCAGCATGATCGGCCAGCGGGCCTGCTCGGCTCGTGCCCGCAGGGCGACCGGCAGGGGTACGCCGTCCAGTTCGACAGTGACCTGGGCGAGGGTGACGAGGTCCGCGGCCGACAGCCGGGGTGGAGCGAAGCGCAGGAGCGAGGAGACCCGGGTGACGGACCGGACCTCCAGCCCCGACTCACCCGCGAAACGCCCGAGCTCGGTCACGGTCACCATGCCGTCAGGCTCGCGATCCAGCAGGTCGGCGTGGAGCAACGCCGTGAGGTCGGCCTCCAGGACCGTCCGATCCCACCCCCGACCGCCGGCGTCGACCCGTTGCCACACAGCGAAGCTGTTCTCCAGCAGGATGATCAGGTCGTCGATGCGCGCGGAGCCCTGGAGGGCGACGAGGCAGCGCAGGATGAGGGTCTGCGGGTCGGTCATGCCGTCGAGGAAGTGGGAGACGACGGCCTCGGGATCGCCGGTGATGTACCGGTCCCACGCCTCCGAGGGCCGCGGCTGTCCGGTGGCGACGACGTAGGACTCCCCCGCCTCGGTGATACCGAGACGTCCGGCGCGTCCGACCATGTTCTTGTACTCGGCCACCGAGTAGTCCCCCGACCCCGCAGGATGCGTCAGCCCGGCGATGACCACGGCCTCCGCCGGCGTGTTGACGCCCATGGCGAGCGTCGTCGTCGCCACCATGACGACGAGGTCGGAGTCCGCATCCCGGAAGCGGGACTCCAGGACCGCGCGTTCCTCGGTGGCGAGGTCGGCGTTGTGGACACCGACGCCGCCGTCGAGGGCGGCGCGGAGGGCGGCGGACGATGCGGAGAGGTCCCGGTCCGGGAGGGCGTCGAGCACCGACCGGGCGGGCGGGAGACCCAGGGCGCGCGCGAGGTACGACGCCGCGCCGACCGTCTCGGGCTTCGTCGGCCGGAAGACGATGACCTTCTTGCCCTCCTCGACCAGTCTCCGCACCAGCGGGATGACGATCTGCTTGCTGCCCTGCCCGCCCACCCAGTACTCCGGGCCGACGAAGGCCGGGTCCTCGGCGACCGACCCGTCGGGCAGCAGGTGGGTCGCGCGGCCCGTTCCGTCGATCATGCTCTCCCGGAGCGGGACCGGCCGGGTGTCCGTCCGGAGCAACGTGGCGTCCAGCCAGCGTTCCAGGCCGTGGGTCGCGCCGATGACGGCCGAGAGAGCGACGATCTGCGGGGCGCCGCCCCGGGCGTGACCGGAGCGGAGCAAGGTCAGCAGCAGTTCGAGATTCGCGCCCCGCGTCGGATCCGCGATGTTCTGCGCCTCGTCGACGACCACCAGGGAGACGCCGCGCAGCACCCAGGGGTCGGCGGTGAGGATGTTGAGGAACTTCTCGTAGGTGAGCAGCGCGACGTCGTACTGACCCTGGTAGATCGCGCCGACCTGGTCGGCGTGCTCGCCGGTGGCGCGCACCACCTGCAGGTGATCCCCGTAGAGACCGTTGAGGTAGTCGTACTTGTCGTTGACCAGGGCTCGCAGCGGGAGCAGGACGACGGCCCGACCGCCGCGCCCCGCCTCGCGCACGGCCGCGAGCTCGCCGATCATCGTCTTGCCCGACGAGGTGGGGGCCACGACGAGCAGTGACCTCCCGTCGAGCAGGCCGTGCTCGTTGATGGCGCGCAGTTGCAGGTCGTTGAGCCCGGCCGGCATCGCCGTACGCCACCTCCGCAGGACGTCGGGTCCGATGCCGTAGTGCTGGAGGGAGTCCCAGTCGGTGGTGGCGGCCGGGCGGACGCGCTGCGGGAAGACCCTGGCGTAGCTCGTACCCGGACTCAGCCGGGGCAGTGTGGGTGCGCCGTCGATCGAGCCGTACAGCGCGGGGGTCTGGACGCAGCCGAGGAGGCGGGCCGAGTCGACGACGGCCGTCGCGACGTGCCCCAGCAGTTCCAGGAGCGGGAGCCGTTCGGCCGCGGTGAACGGCCCGAAGCCCTGCAGCGCCTCGATCAGGTGATGGCTGAACAGTCCGTGCCCGAACCGCATCGTCTCGAGTGCCGGCTCACCCGCGCCGGAGGCGGCGAGGACGATCCGGCCGTCGCCGCGCGCGAGCTCGACGAGTGTCCCGCGGTCCTCCAGCGGGCTGCGGGTCGAGGTCGGTGCGAACACGCGGGCGCCGCCGAACCCGCCGGAGAAGCAGCAGTCGAGCACGACGATCAGCTGGGCGGCGACGATCTCGTCGAGGTGCTTGGCGAGTTCGTCGAGGCCGACACAGCCGGCGAGGTCGGGGCCTGCATCGACCGGGACGAGCCGATGATCCTCGGTGCCATGTCCGGAGAAGGTGATCACGACGAGGTCGTCGGCGGCGGCGACGGACTTGATCCGCTCGAGGCCGCTCCGGATCCCGGCCGCGGTCGCGTCCGCGTCGAGTAGGAACGTGACATCGGTGCCGCCCGCGTCCTCGAAGAGGCAGCCCAGCGCGACGGCATCGGCCCGCGCGCAGGACAACCTCGTGATGGGCGCGGTGTAGCGGTCGATGCCGATGAACAGGCCTCGAAACACGACATTCCTCCCTCGACGTGCGCCTCTCCACCGTGCGAGAGGACCCGGGCCGATGCGGAGCGCAACACGTCGGGGTGCGGCGAGCGGTCGACAGCGGCACGACGGGCGGGGGCTGGTGCCCGGACGACGGCGACGTCTCCGGCTCGGACCGGCCGCCCCGCCTCCCCGTGACGCGGTGGGCGATGATGCGGTCGAACCCGTGATGGAGGAGGACCCATCGACACCGCCGTGACCTCGTCGCCGGCCCCCGCGCAGGGGAAGAGACCACGGCAACCCCCGGTTCGATCCGCTGCCGTTGCTTGCCTGGGCGCCGCGCTCGCCGGCGGCCTGTGGGCGTTGGGGGCCTCACCACGGGAGTGGTGGCCGCTGCTGCCCCTCGGCGCGGCGGTGCTCGCGGTCGTGCTGCACGGCCGCGCGGTGCGGGGGCGGTTGCTGGTGGGCGCGGTCGCCGGAGCGGTGCTGTACGGCACGACGCTGGGCTGGATCGGGGGCTTCACCGTCGCGGGCTACCTGGCGATCGCGCTCGTCGAGACGCTCATGCTGGCCGTCGCGTTCGCCCTCGTGCCGGCGACCCGGCCGGGCGGCACGGTCGTCCTGCCTGCCGCACTCGTCCTGCTGGAGGCGGCCCAGACCTGGTTCCCGTTCGACGGGTTCCCACTGCCGGCGCTGGTCCACTCTCAGCTGGACGGGCCGTTCGCCGTTGCGGCGCCGCTCGGTGGGTCGCTGCTGGTCACCGCGAGCGCGGCGACGGCCGGGGTGGCGTTCGCGGCGCTCATGCTCCATCGCGGCCGTACCCGGATCGTCGCGGCGGCGCTCGGCCTGGCGGTGGCGGTCGTGCCGGTGGTCGCGGGCGCGGCGATCCGCACCACAGACGCCGGCATTCTGGACGTCGCGGTCGTGCAGGGCGGCGGACCGCGCGGCCTGCGCGCGGTGTTCACCGACCCGCAGGACACCACCGACCGCCAGTTCGCGGTGACCGAACAGATCACCGGCTCCCCCGACCTCGTGCTGCTGCCCGAGACCGTCATCAGCGCCGAGGGCACCGTCGCCGGATCCGCCGGGGACCGGCGCACGGCCGCGCTGGCCCGCGCGCTCGGCTCGACCGTCGTCGTCGGCGTCGTGGAGAACCAGGGCGCCGGTTTCCGCAACGCCGCCGTGCTGTGGGGTCCCGACGGGGAGATCGCGGGCCGCTACGAGAAGGAGCACCGCGTGCCGTTCGGTGAGTACATCCCGGCACGGGACGTGCTGGAGCGGTTCAGCGACCTGACCGCACTCGTCCCCCGGGACGCGATACCCGGGGAGGGGACGGCGCTGCTGGACTCCCCGGTGGGACCGCTCGGCGTGGTCATCTCCTATGAGGTGCTGTTCGCCGACCGCGTGCGCGAGGCCGTCCGGGCGGGGGGCGAGATCGTGCTCGTCCCCACCAACGCCGCCTCCTACGTCACCGAGGACGTGCCGGCCGTCGAGGTGGCAGGCGCCCGGATGCGGGCGCTCGAGTTCGGGCGCACGGTGCTGCAGTCCGCGCCCACCGGCTACTCCGTGATCGTCCTGCCCGACGGCACCGTGGTCGACCGTAGCCCGCTCGGCGACCCGGCCCTGCTCCAGGCGGAAGTACCGCTGCGGACAGGGCTGACACCGTACGCCCGGACCGGTGATCTGCCCGTCCTCGGCCTGGCCGCTCTGGCGTTGCTGGTGCCGGCGGTGCGTGCCCGGTGGCGGCGGTGACCGGCGAGCGCCCCGCCGGGCGGTGGTCGCGATGGGCCGGGCTGCTGGTCGTGGTACTGGCCGCGGTGTCGTTCGGCTCGGTCGTGGTGAGCGCATTCCTCCCGTCCGCGGCCGAGCGGGAGCTGGCCGAGTTCCGCCCGACCGAGCAGCGACCCGACCCGTCGACGGCGATCGCGGGGGTCGTCCTCGAGCCGGTCCCGGCGCACGAGCACGACGTGCCCGGGGCGGAGCCGGAGTTCGCGGCGACGCGCCCGCCGACGAGCGGGTCGCACGGCACGACGGCCGCCCGCTGCGACGGCACGACCCACCCAGGGCCCCTGCCCCCCGCGGAGGCCGTGCGCGCGCTGGAACAGGGCGCGGTGTGGGTGACCTACGACCCCGCGCTACTGCCGCCCGACGTCGTGCGGCAGCTCGGCGCCCGCGTCACCGACGGGGACGACCTGCTGATGTCGCCCGTCCCGGACCTCGCGGTACCCCTCTCGATGCAGTCCTGGGGCCACCGCCTGGTGCTCGACACTCCGGCCGACCCCCGGTTCGAGCAGTTCGTCGTCGCGCTGGCCGGCAACCCGTACCTCGCACCCGAACGCGGCACCGGCTGCACGCCGGACTGATGGCACCCCGCTGCGACCGCCGGAACTTCTACAGCTCATAGTAGAAGCAGTCGAGCCAACGGAGGTGCCATGCACTCCGCCGCAACCCGTCCTGGCGGCACGACCGTGACCGCGGTCCTGCTGGCGATGGTGGTCGTGCTGACCGGCTGCAGCTACAACCCCGCCGACGGCAGCGCATCCAGCCAGGCAGCCGCGTTCACGTTCGTCGCTCCGGGCGGCGAGACGCGAATCCTCTACGACCCGCCCGAGTCCCGCGGCACGGTGACCGGGCTGTCCGGGGAGAGCCTCCTCGAACCAGGCCGCACCGTCGGTCTGGAGGACTTCCCCGGCCAGGTCGTCGTGCTCAACGTCTGGGGCGCCTGGTGCGGCCCGTGCCGCGAGGAGATGCCCGGCCTGCAGCAGATCCACGACCGGATGCAGTCCGAGGGCGTGACGCTGCTGGGCATCGACGTACGCGACGACGCCGACGTCGCCCGCGACTTCATGGTCGACCGCGGCTTCACCTACCCGTCGATCTATGACAACCCAGGCCGCTCCCTGCTGGCCCTCCGCGGGTTCCCGCGCAACACGGTTCCCGCGACGATCGTGCTCGACCGGCAGCACCGCGTCGCGGCGGTGTTCCTGACCGCACTGCGCGTGGCCGAACTGCTCCCCGTCGTGCAGCGGGTCGCCGCTGAGGAACCGGCCCCGGTGGGCGGGAGCGGGTCGTGAACGGTCTGACCGATCTCGCCATCTCCGGCCCGCTCCTGGTCGCGGTCATTCTTGCGCTGGCCGCGGGTCTCCTGTCGTTCGCCTCCCCGTGCAGCCTGCCGCTGGTGCCGGGCTACATCGGCTACCTGGCCGGGCTGGTCGGGGACGAGGGCGTCTCCGGCGGTGCCGTCGCGATCCGGACCGGCCGGTGGCGGGTGGCCGGGGCCGCACTGCTGTTCGTCGGCGGGTTCACCGTGGTGTTCGGCGCCGGGGTGCTGCTGGTGCTCGGCGTGTCCGACTGGCTGCTGGGCAACGAGCTGCTGCTCCAGCGGGTCGGCGGGGCCGTCACGATCGTGATGGGCCTCGTGTTCCTCGGTTTCGTCCCCGCCCTGCAGCGCGATGCCCGCATCCACCACGTCCCGCGCCTCGGGCTGGCCGGCGCCCCCGTGCTGGGCGCGGTGTACGGGCTGGGCTGGACCCCCTGCCTCGGGCCCACCCTCACCGGGGTGATCGCGCTGGCCACCGGCACCCAGGTGGGACCCTCGACCCTTCGTGGGGTCGTGCTCGTGCTGGCGTACTGCGCCGGACTGGGCCTGCCGTTCGTCCTCATCGCCTTGGGCACCCGCTGGGCGGTGCGGACCGCTGGATGGATGCGTCGTCATGTTCGCGGCCTGCAGGTCGCCGGCGGGATCATGCTGCTCGTGCTGGGCACCCTGCTGGTGACGGGTGCGTGGGGGCAGTTCGTCGCGTGGCTGCGTGGGCCGATCGCCGGCTACACCCTCCCTTTGTGACGACGGCTAGCTATTGCCACATCTTGGCGGCAACAACGTGATAGCTACGGCGTCCCGCGACCCACCATCGCGGCCCCGGACGCCACGTCGGGCTGAACGCCCGTCGAACCCGGCGCGAGGAGCTGGGTGGCCTGGTGCGGTGACGGAGCGCTGTCGCATTCCGCTGCTACGTGCACGCCGACGCTTTGCGCAACGACCCCGACAGCGGCCCGCTCGCAGTCGGCCAGGCCTAGGAGCTGTTCGCCCGTGCCCGACGCTGGGCCGCGCCTTCGGAGCGCACCTATACGCCGCCGTCGTTGAGGGCTGCGCAGGGCGATCCCGGCCGTCGAGTTGACACTTACGCGTCAAGTCCTCGACGTCGATCTAGCAGTTCATCGGATAGAGCGGGACAGAGCGTGCTTGTCGCTCACCCAGGCTCGTCCGAGGACGATGGATCCCTCATGAGCGCAAGAGGATGAGACTGGTCGTCCCGTCGGAACTGGCGTGAGGTAGGCCTCGCGTCCCGAGACAGTTACGGATGCTCACTTTGCGGAAGAAGCGCGGGCGGCCGATCGATCGGTGGGCACAGCTCGACATCGACCGTCCGGGGGTCCGCGTGCGCACGTCCCACCGCCTCGAAGGCCGATCGGGCGTCATCACGAACGGCTCGATCTTGCCGATCGTCCGGACCGATTTCGAGCGTTGCCCGATCTGCAGCGACGGCGACGACCTGACGGACGAGCACGTGCCCCCCGAGCAGGCCGGCGGCGTGAAGATCACGCGAACCTGCCGCACCTGCAACTCCTCGTTCGGCGCTCTGGTCGATGTCGACCTCGTCGACCTCCTGTCCGGCACGCTCAACGGCCGGTGGTGGAGCCCCGACTCGGGCGTGCTCGGCCGCCGCAACTTTGGAAGGACCCTGCTGCGCAGCAACGACAACGGGCAGTAGTGGCGTCCACCAAGGTGGTGTGCGACCGGCTCGGTGACGGGCGAGGCGTCGTGTAGGGCGGCCACCGCGTGATCTTCTGGAACCTCTCACAGCCACAGAAGATGGATCACGCGATGACCGCACCGTCCAGTATCGACCCTGCCCAGTTCCTGCACGAGCACCTGTCCAACGCC
>JAPLAT010000655.1 GCA_026393175.1 Pseudonocardiales bacterium | reverse complement strand
GCTGCTTCTGCGTCTTGTCCAGCTGCGGGGACGCCGGCTGCGGCGTGCGCGCCGTCTCGCCGCCGTCGATCTGCCCGGCGACCGGGGTGCCGTGCAGCGAGGCGCGGATCTGCTCCAGGCGGCTGGCGCCCGCCATGTCGGTGGCGCTGGCCTGCACCTCCAGCATCCGGCCCTGGACGGAGTTCTGCGCCAGCTCGGCCGACCCGATCGCGTTGGCGTAGCGCCGCTCGATCTTGTCGCGGACCTCCTCCAGCGACGGCGTGTTGCCCGGCGCGGCGAGCTCGCTCATCTGCCGCAGCGACGCCGCGGCCTGCTCCTGCATCTTCGCCTGCTCGAGCTGGCTGAGCAGCTTGGTGCGCTCGGCCACCTTCTGCTGCAGCAGCACGGCGTTGCGCTCCACCGCCTGCTTGGCCTGGCCGGCCGCCTGGATGGCCTGGTCGTGCAGCGTCTTCATGTCCTCGACCGACTGCTCGGCCGTGACCAGCTGGGTGGCGAACGCCTGCGCGGACTGCTCGTACTGCCCGGCCTTGACCTCGTCGCCCGCGGCGCGGGCCTGGTCGGCCAGCACGAGCGCCTGGCGCGCCGAGGCCTGCAGCTTCTCGATGTCGCCGAGCTGGCGGTTGAGCTTCATCTCCAGCTGGCGCTGGTTGCCGATGACGGCCGCCGCCTGCTGGGACAGGGCCTGGTGCTGCCGCTGGGCGTCCTCGATGGCCTGCTGGATCTGCACCTTCGGGTCCGCGTACTCGTCGACCTTGGACGAGAACAGCGCCATCATGTACTTCCAGGCCTTCACGAACGGGTTGGCCATGTCGCCCCTACCTCCGGATGCCGCGTTCCTCGCCAGATCAGCGCTGTCCGAACCGGCCGCCGGTGCGCTCTCCGGCCCATCGTGGCACCGCACCCGACCGGCTTTCCACCGTACGCCGACGATATCGGGGAAGATCCCGACCGCGGTGTCGGGGCGACCCCTGGCCCAGGCTAGCGGGCACCCCGGAGATCCGTCAGGCGGCGGCGCGCGCGACGGGCCGCGGGCGGGTGAGCGGGGCGGGCGCGCCGGGCGTGGCCGGGGCCAGCGGCATCGACACCGGCAGGGCGGTGCTCAGCGGCTCGTCCGTCCCGGCCAGGCGCAGGTCCATGTGCCGCAGGCCCACCGGGCGGTGCGGGCGGCCGACGACCTCGAGGGTGGCCGCGGCCATCGCCTCGGCGGCGTCGGTGAGCAGCTCGGACAGCGCGAGGTCCAGGGCCTCGCAGATGGAGGCCAGCAGCTCGCTGGACGCCTCCTTGCGGCCCCGCTCGACCTCCGACAGGTACCCCAGGCTGACGCGGGCGCGCCGCGACACCTCGCGCAGGGTGCGCCGGCGGGCCGTGCGCGCCCGGCGCAGGCTGCTCCCGATCGCCTCGCGCATCAGCACGGCTGCCTCCCGGTGGTCATGGGCTCACCGTACCGAGTCCGCGGCGTCCTCGTCGGTGCTCGACGCGCCGGGGGCGTCCGCCCAGGGCGAACGCGCGGGGCGGGTCAGGCCGTCGACGTCGCCCGCAGGCGCAGGGCGCGCAGCACGTAGTCCAGCCCGGTGACGACGGTCAGCGCCAGCGCCAGGTAGAGCACCCCGAGGCGCAGCCCGTCGAGGGCGGCGGACATGCCCTCCAGCGGAAGCAGGTAGAGACCGATCGCGAGGGTCTGCACGAGCGTCTTGAGCTTGCCGCCCCGGCTGGCCGGGATCACCCCGTGCCGCAGCACCACCAGGCGCAGGGCGGTGACCCCCAGCTCGCGGCCGAGGATCACGACCGTCACCCACCACGGCAGCAGGTCCAGCATCGACAGCCCGACCAGCGCCGACCCGGTGAGCGCCTTGTCGGCGATCGGGTCGGCGATCGTGCCGAACGCGGTGACGAGCCCGCGGCGGCGCGCCAGGTCGCCGTCGAGGCTGTCGGTGAACGACGCGACGGCGAACACGCCGAACGCGGCGAGCCGCCAGGCGGCGTCCCGGCCGTCCTCGGCGAACAGCGCGTAGAGGAACACCGGGACGAGCAGCAGCCGGATCCCGGTGAGGACGTTGGCGATGTTGAGCAGCGGCGGCGGATCCACCGGCCGCGACGTCATCCCCCGCCCCCGGACGCCGCGGCGGGGGCCCCGAGGGTGCTGCGGGGGACGAGGTCCCGCGGGGACACGACCAGGTCGGCGCCCTCGGTGCCGATGACGACGCCGCGCACGAGGTCCCCGACCGCGAGCCCGGAGCCGCGCTCGAACACGCACTCCCCGTCGACGTCGGGCGCCTGGTGCGCGGCCCGGCCGGTGCACTCGAAGTCCTCGTCCTCGGCGACCTCGACGAGCACCTCGACCTCGGTGCCGACGCGGTCCTCGGCGCGCTGGTTCATCAGCTCGTCGGCCAGCGCGCTGATCCGGGCGACCCGCTCGGCCACGACCTCGGCCGGCAGCTTGCCGTCGTAGCCCGCGGCCTCGGTGCCGTCCTCGTCGGAGTAGCCGAACACCCCGACCGCGTCGAGCCGGGCCCCCGTGAGGAAGGCCTCCAGCTCCGCCACGTCCTCCTCGGTCTCGCCGGGGAACCCCACGATGAAGTTCGACCGCAGGCCCGCCTCCGGCGCGAGCGCGCGGACGCGCGCGCAGAGGTCGAGGAAGTCGGTGCGCGAGCCGAAGCGGCGCATCCGGCGCAGCACGCGAGCGCTCGCGTGCTGGAACGACAGGTCGAAGTACGGCGCGACGCCGGGCGTGGTCGCGATGACCTCGATGAGGTCGGGCCGCATCTCGGCGGGCTGCAGGTAGCTCACCCGGACCCGGTCGATCCCGGGCACGTGCGTGAGCCGGGGCAGCAGCCGCACGAGCGCGCGGGTGCCGCCGGGCAGGTCCTTGCCGTAGGACGTGGAGTTCTCGCTGACCAGGTACAGCTCCCGCACGCCCTCCATGCCCAGCCAGGCCGCCTCGGCGACCAGGTCGTCCGGCGGGCGGGAGACGAAGGAGCCGCGGAAGGCCGGGATGGCGCAGAACGCGCACCGCCGGTCGCAGCCCGACGCGAGCTTGATGTTGGCGACCGGGCCGTCGGTGAGCCGGGTGCGCGCGAGGCCGGGCACCCAGCCGTGGCCGGGCACGGCGACCTCGGCCGCCGCGGCCGGGCGCTGCACCGGGCTGATCGGCAGCAGGGTGCGCCGGTCGGCGGGGACGTGCGGGGCCGGGGCGTGCCCGTCGAGCACGTCGGCGAGCCGGGCGGCGAGCTCGGGGTAGGCGTCGAAGCCGAGCACGGCGTCGGCCTCGGGGAGGCTCTCGGCCAGCTCCTTGCCGTAGCGCTCGGCCATGCAGCCGACGGCGACGACCTTCGCGCCGCGGTCCGCGGCCACGTCGGAGGCGGCCAGAAGCGTGTCGATGGAGTCCTTCTTGGCCTGCTCGACGAACCCGCACGTGTTGACGAGGATGACGTCGGCGTCGGCGCCGTCGTCGACGAGCTCCCAGCCGCTGCCGGTCAGCCGGCCGGCGATCTCCTCGGAGTCGACCTCGTTGCGGGCGCAGCCGAGGGTGAGCAGAGCGGCTTTGCGGACGTCGGGCACGGCCACCAGGGTACGGCCGCCCGCCGCCCGGTCCGCCCGCCCTATCCTTCCGCGGTGCTGACCGTGCGGCGGGCCCGCACCGCGGACGTGCGGACGATCAAGGAACTCGTGGACTCCTACGCCGGGCGCGTGCTGCTCGCCAAGGAGATCGTCACCCTCTACGAGTCGGTGCCGGAGTTCCTCGTCGCCGAGCTGGACGGCCGGGTCGTCGGCTGCGGCGCGCTGCACGTGCTGTGGGAGGACCTGGGCGAGATCCGCACGGTGGCCGTGCACCCGCGGGTCGTCGGGCGCGGGGTGGGGCACGCCATCGTCGGCGCGCTCATCGAGGCCGCCCGCGAGCTGGGGCTGGAGCGGCTGTTCGTGCTCACGTTCGAGAAGCAGTTCTTCTCCCGGCACGGCTTCGCCGAGATCGACGGCACCCCCGTCGAGCCGGACGTCTTCGCCGCCATGCTGCGCTCCTACGACGCGGGCGTCGCCGAGTTCCTCGACCTGGCCCACGTCAAGCCGAACACGCTGGGCAACGTGCGGATGCTGCTGCGGCTGCCGCCACCCGTGCGCGACGAGAACGGCGGCTAGAACACTCCTGCCCGCGCACGACCCCCGATACGCTGCGGGTCGTGGCGGGCTCGGAGATGCGGGAGCGGGCACCGGCGCCCGCGCTGCGTCGCTGGGTGAGCGGCTACACCGGCTGGCGCCAGGACGCCGGCCCGCCCGGCACCCACCAGGGCGTCCCGTCCGCGCACCTGACGTTCATCCTGTGCGTCGAGGGCAAGGTCGAGATGCTGGCCAACGCCGACCCGGCGCGCCCGCCCGGCACGTTCGACGCCCTCGTCGCGGGCCTGCACGCCGCGCCGGCCGTGGTCGCCCAGGGCGCCCCGCAGGCCGGTGTGGAGCTGCGCCTGACCTGGCGCGGGGCCCGGGCCCTGCTCGGCGTGCCCGCCGGGGAGCTGGCAGGCGACACCGTCGACCTCGCCGCCCTGCTCGGCCGCCGCGCCGCCGGGCTGCTGGAGCGCCTCGCGGCGGCCGGCACGTGGCCCGCCCGCTTCGCGCTGCTGGACGCCGAGCTCGCCCGCCTCGCCGCCGCCCGCCGCGACCCCGGCGCCGTCGTGCCCGAGGTCGGGTACGCCTGGGACCGCCTCGTGGAGACCGGCGGGCTGATCCGCATCGCCGACCTGGCCGCCGAGACGGGCTGGAGCCGCCGCCACCTGGCCGGGCGGTTCCGCGCCGAGACCGGGCTGTCGCCCAAGGCCGCGGCCCGGGTCGTCCGCTTCGAGCGGGCCTGCGACCGGCTCCGCACCACCGCCGACCCCCTCGCCGCCGTCGCCGCCGACTGCGGCTACGTCGACCAGGCCCACCTGTCCCGCGACTTCCGCGACCTGGCCGGGCAGACGGCCACGAGCTGGCGCGCGGAACGCGGGTGATCGGCGCTGCCGGGACGTGACCTGCACGGGTGCGGCTCAGGTCCCGGCCGTGCCGATCACCCGCGGGAGGGCCAGGGTCTCGGTGATCTCCCGCAGACATCCGCCGGGGTCACCGTCGAGGTCGTGCCAGGTGAAGCGCAGCAGGTCCCACGACGCCCGGGTGATCGCGCCGCCCTTGCGCCGGTCGGTGCGGAACCGCTCGACGTCGACGTGCCAGGCCCAGCCGTCCACCTCGACCGCGACCCGCCGCTCGGGGAAGGCCAGGTCGATGCGGTACGGACCGAAGGGGTGGCCGAGTACCCAGCCGGTGACCCCGGCGTCGCGCAGGATGCGCACCAGGAGCCGCTCGGCAGCCGAGTCGGCGCGGTCCGCCGCCGCGACGAGCAGCCGCCCGGCGTCCGCCGACCCCGGCCTCCCGAGGTTGCGGGTGTAGCTGCGGTACAGCGCCGGGAAGCCGACCAGCCGCCGCTGCAGCACCCGGTCGAGGAAGGCCGACCCCTCCTCGACCGCCGTCTCCAGCGCGGCGAACGGCTGGGCCGCCACCTCGACCTGCCGGCAGAGCATGCGGTCGACGGGATCCAGGTCGCGGCGGCGCAGCGCGATCCCGGGCCGCGGGCGGGGCTTGCTCGCGGCCGGCACGGTCAGGCCGACGACGGCGGGGGCCCGGCTCAGCATCCCGTGCCAGTGGGCGGCCGCCGCTCCGGTGCGCACCCGGCGCTGGACGGTGTCCGCGGACATCCCGAACCCGACGGCCTGGTGCAGCGCCACCACCCCGGCCTGGCGGGCCACCAGCAGCTCGAAGGACACACCCGGATGATCGCCGGTCACCGCGGTGGACGGGCCCGAACGGGACAAGTCGCGGCGTGATCACCGGTATCGGGACCTGACCTGCACCGATGCGGCTCAGGTCCCGGCGGCGCCGATCACCGCTTCCCCTTCGTCCCGGGGGCGGCACCTGGTACGAGCAGGACGCTACTGCTGCAGGATCGCCTGCACGTCGAGGGTGATCTCGATCGTCGAGCCGACGACGGGCACCCCGCGGGCGAGGATCTGCTGCCAGTTCACGGTGAAGTGCTCGCGGTGCAGCTGGGTCGTGGCCAGGCACCCGGCGCGCAGGCCGTTCCACTCCTGCATGCCCAGGTAGGTGGTGTCGAGCTGGACGTCGCTGGTCATGCCGTGCAGCGTGAGCTCGCCGTCGATGAGCCAGCGGTTGCCGCCCGCCCGGGTGAAGCGGTGGCTGGTGAAGTGCAGCTTCGGGAAGCGGGCGACGTCGAGGAAGTCGGGCGAGCGCAGGTGCTCGTCGCGCTTCTCCACGTTGGTGAACACGCTCGCGGCCTCGATGAGCACCTCGACGTGCGAGTCCTCGAACGTCGGCTCGATGCGGACCTGGCCGGAGAACTCCTGGAACTGGCCGTACACCCGCGACATCGCGATGTGCCGGGCGACGAACCGGACCGCCGAGTGGTCGGGGTCGATGTCGTAGACACCCGGCGCGGGGGTGGTCAGCGTCTCGTCGGGTACGAGGGTGAGCTGGCCGACGGCGTTGTGCTGCCCCCAGTCGACGGTCGTGCGCTCGTGCAGGCTCTGGTAGCCGCCCGCCTCCGCGCGGATGCGGTAGTCCCCCGGGACGACGGCGGCGGCGAAGAACCCGTACACGTCGGTGTCGGTGTGCGCGACCCGCTTGCTCGACCGGTCGAACACCGAGACCTCCGCTCCCGGCAGCGGTTTCCCGTCGGCGTCGCGCACCTCCCCGGAGAGCAGTCCTCCGGTGAGGGGGATCGGCATCAGGGCGTGACGCGCCCCGCTCGTCTGCTGCCGACCTCGCCGACGCTTGCTCCAGAACATCTACCCGACTCCTCCTTCGATGCCCCGACGGCGGAACCACTGTGACATGGAGCGTCCGGACCCCGCATCCGAGTGCGGCCGTCCGGGGTAGCCCGTGGCGTGTGCTATGACACTGCGTGCTCGGACGCCTACTCCTCCGGCTCGCCGTCGGGCTCCGCGCCGCCCCCGCCGCGCATCAGCCACAGCACGCCGTCCAGCTCGTCGGGCTTGACGAGGACGTCCCGGGCCTTCGACCCCTCCGACGGGCCGACGACCCCGCGGGTCTCCAGCAGGTCCATCAGCCGGCCCGCCTTCGCGAACCCGACGCGCAGCTTGCGCTGCAGCATCGACGTGGACCCGAACTGGGAGGTGACGATCAGCTCGGCGGCCTGGCACAGCACCTCGAGGTCGTCGCCGATCTCGGGGTCGACCTCCTTGGCCTCCCCGGCCTTCTGCGCCGTGACGCCCTCGGTGTAGGTCGGCTCGGCCTGGTCCTTGGTGAACGCGACGACGCTGGAGATCTCGTCGTCGCCCACGTAGGCGCCCTGCATGCGGACGGGCTTGCCCGCGCCCATCGGCAGGTAGAGCCCGTCGCCCATGCCGATGAGCTTCTCGGCGCCGGGCTGGTCGAGGATGACCCGGCTGTCGGTGAGCGACGACGTCGCGAACGCCAGCCGCGACGGCACGTTCGTCTTGATCAGGCCCGTCACGACGTCGACGGACGGGCGCTGCGTGGCGAGCACGAGGTGGATGCCGGCGGCGCGGGCCTTCTGCGTGATCCGCACGACCGCGTCCTCGACGTCGCGCGGCGCGGTCATCATCAGGTCGGCGAGCTCGTCGACGATGCACAGGATGTAGGGGTAGGGCCGGTACTCCCGCTCGGAGCCCAGCGGCGCGGTGATCTCCCCCGAGCGAACCTTGCGGTTGAAGTCGTCGACGTGGCGGACCTTGTTGACCTGCATGTCCTGGTAGCGCTGCTCCATCTCCTCCACCAGCCAGGTCAGCGCGGCGGCCGCCTTCTTCGGCTGGGTGATGATGGGCGTGATGAGGTGCGGGATGCCCTCGTAGGGCGTCAGCTCGACCATCTTGGGGTCGATGAGGATCATCCGGACCTCGTCCGGCGTGGCCCGGGAGAGCAGCGAGACCAGCATCGAGTTGACGAAGCTCGACTTGCCCGAGCCGGTGGAGCCCGCGACGAGCAGGTGGGGCATCTTCGCGAGGTTCGCGCAGAGGAAGTGGCCCTCGATGTCCTTGCCCAGGCCGATGACCAGCGGGTGCTGCTCGGCGCGGGCGGTGCCCGAGCGCAGGACGTCGCCGAGGCGGACCATCTCGCGGTCGGTGTTGGGCACCTCGATGCCGACGGCCGACTTGCCCGGGATCGGCGCGAGGATCCGGACGTTGTCGGTGGCGACGGCGTAGGAGATGTTCTTGGTCAGCTGGGTGATCTTCTCGACCTTGACGGCCGGGCCCAGCTCGATCTCGTAGCGCGTGACCGTCGGGCCGCGGGTGAAGCCGGTGACCTGCGCGTCGACGGAGAACTGCTCCAGCACCCCGGTGATCGACTCGATCATGGCGTCGTTGGCGCTGCTGCGGGTCTTCGGGACCGGCCCGGTGGGTAGCAGGTCGGCGGGCGGCAGCACGTAGGGCGGCTCGCCCTCGCGGTCGGGCACGGTGAGCCGCAGCTGCTCGCCGACGGCGGCCTCCGGCTCCTCGGCGGGCGGCGTGGCGACGACCGCGGCCGGGGGCGGGCGGCGCCGCGCGGGCGGAGCGGGCGGCTGATCGTCGTCACGGGGGGCGTCGAGGCCCGCATCGTCGGGCGGGGCGTCGTCGCGGTAGGCGTCGGCGGTGCGGGAGGCCTGGCGGCGCCGCGACGGGCGGCGCAGCGGGGCGGGCTCGGCGGCGGGCGGCTCGGCGACGTCCGCGGCCTCGCCGTCGGCGTCCTCGGCCTGCTCCTGGCCGCGCCCGGCCAGGCGGCGCAGCCGGTCCGGCACCGACCGCACGGGCGTGCCGGTGAGCAGCAGGAACGCGTACGCCGCGAGCAGCACGAGCACCGGCACGGCCACGAACACGCTCAGCCCGGTGGCGAGCGGGGTGGCGGCGAGGTAGCCCACGGCGCCGCCGCCGCTCCCCCAGTCCGCCGGCTCCACGGGGGCGCCCGCGGCGAGGTGCACGAGCCCGAGCACGCCGAGGCAGAGCAGGAGCGAGCCGACGGCCTTGCGCGGGCGGGTCTCGGGCTGCGCCGGGGCGAACGCGAGCAGCAGGCCCACCGCGAGCAGGACGACCGGCAGCACGACCGCGCCCCGGCCGACGACGGCGGCGACGGCACCGGAGAGCCACTGCCCGACCGGTCCGCCCGCGCCCCACCACACGCCCGCGGCGGTGATCAGCGCGAGGACGACGAACGCGACGCCGAGGCCGTCGCGGCGGTGCTCGGGGTCGATCTCCCTGGCCCGGCCGACGGCCCGGCCGGTCGAGCGGCCGAGCGAGGCGATGCCGCGGCCGACCCCGTCGATGGCCTTGTCGAGCAGGTCCCGGCGGGGCGGGGGCCGCCGGGCCGGGGCCCGCTTGCGCGGCGCGGGCTTGCGCGTTCCCCCGGACGGGCGGCGGGCCGCGGGACGCCCCGACGAGCGCGCCCCCGTCGACCGCCCGGTGCCGCCGCTCGCCGTGGTGCGTCCCGCCATGGCCCCACGGTATCGGTCCGCCCCGGGCGTCAGCCGCACCGACGCGCTCAGCCGTAGCGCGTGAGCACGACCCAGGTGGTGGTGCGCACGGTCTCCCGCCAGCCCTGTACGCGGTCGAGCAGGGCGTCCAGCTCCCCCGCGGTCGGCGCCGTGACCAGCGCCATCAGGTCGTACTCGCCGGTCACGGTCTCGATCTCGGCGATCCCGGGCTGCGCGGCCAGGCGGGTGACGTACCCGGCCACGTCGGGGGTGCGGATGACGATCCCCACGCGGGCCCGGTGCGCCGCCTCCGCGGGCACGACGACCTCGGCGCGGTAGCCGCGGATCACCCCGGCGCGCTCCAGGCGCTGCACGCGGGCCAGCGCGGCGGTGCGGCTCAGGCCGACCCGGCGGCCGAGGGCGGCCATCGTCAGCCGGCCGTCGGTCGCCAGCACGGCGAGCAGGCGGCGGTCCAGGTCGTCGATCTGACGATCCGTCGGCGGCACGCCCGACATCGTGGCAGTCCGTCGCCCGATGCCGACGCTCGACGTGGTGCGCCGCCACGACGCCGTCAGAACACTGGTCGCATGCATCCGGACCGCGTTCACGAGACCCTGCGCCGGCACCTCCTCGTCGACGGCTTCGACCTCGTCCTCGACACCCGCGCGAGCCGCGGCTCCTGGCTGGTCGACGCCCGCGACGGCAGCCGCTGGCTCGACCTGTTCAGCTTCTTCGCCTCCGCCCCGCTGGGCATGAACCACCCCGCGCTCGCCGAGGACCCCGCGTTCCTCGCCGAGCTCGCCGAGGTCGCGGTGAACAAGCCGTCGAACTCCGACGTCTACTCCGTGCCGATGGCCCGGTTCGTCGAGACGTTCGCCCGGGTCGTCGGCGACCCCGCGCTGCCGCACCTGTTCTTCGTGGAGGGCGGCGCGCTCGCCGTCGAGAACGCGCTGAAGGTGGCGTTCGACTGGAAGCGCCGGCACAACGCCGCGCACGGCCGCGACGGCGCGAAGGGGACGAAGGTCCTGCACCTGCGCAAGGCCTTCCACGGACGCAGCGGCTACACCCTCTCGCTCACCAACACCGACCCGGTGAAGACCGCGCTGTTCCCCACGTTCGACTGGCCGCGCATCGACGTGCCCGCGATCCACCTGCACGCCGACGTCGCGGCGGCCGAGGCGGTGGCGCTGGAGCAGGCGCGGGCCGCGTTCGCCGCGCACCCCGACGACATCGCGTGCTTCATCGCCGAGCCGATCCAGGGCGAGGGCGGCGACAACCACCTGCGGCCGGAGTTCCTGGCCGCCATGCGGGACCTCTGCCACGCCCACGACGCCCTGTTCGTGCTCGACGAGGTGCAGACCGGCGTGGGCATGACCGGCACGGCCTGGGCCTACCAGGGCCTCGGCGTGCAGCCCGACGTGGTCGCGTTCGGCAAGAAGATGCAGGTCTGCGGCGTGATGGCGGGCGGGCGGGTGGACGAGGTGCCCGACAACGTGTTCGCCGTGTCCAGCCGCATCAACTCCACGTGGGGCGGCAACCTCACTGACATGGTGCGCGCGCGGCGCTACCTCGAGGTGATCGAGTCCGAGGGCCTGGTCGACCGGGCGGCCGTGCTGGGCAAGGGTCTGCTCGACGGTCTCGCGTCCGTCCCGGGCATCACGAACGTCCGCGGGCGCGGGCTGTTCGTCGCGTTCGACCTGCCCAGCCCGCAGGAGCGGGCCGCCACGCTGGCCCGGCTGCACGCCGAGCGGGTGCTGGTGCTGGGGGGCGGGGAGCGGTCCATCCGGCTGCGGCCCGCCCTGACCGTCGGCGAGGACGAGCTGGACCTCGCCGTCTCGGCGATCGCGACGGCGGTGGCGGCGTGAGCGCGGCGGTCCCGGGATCGCAGCAGGGTGACACCGCTCCGATCCAGTCGCAGCAGGGTCACCCCGCTGCGGTGGGGACGGGTGGCGAGGGGCGCGTCACCTCCGTCGATCCGGCAACCGGGGAGGTGGTGGCGTCCGCGGCGCTCGCCGACGCCGCGCAGTTCGTCGAGGCCTGCCGGACGGCCCGCGACGCGCAGCGGGCCTGGGCGGCCGTGCCCGCACCGGTGCGCGGGCGGGTGGTCGAGCGGATCGGGCGGCTGGTGGAGGCCAACGCCGACGCGCTGGCCCGGCTCGTCACCCGCGAGATCGGCAAGCCGCTGGCCGAGGCGCGGGGCGAGGTGCAGGAGATCGTCGACACCTGCTCGTTCTTCGCCGGCGAGGGCCGTCGCCTCTACGGCCAGACCGTGCCCAGCGAGATGCCCGACAAGCAGCTGTTCACCTTCCGCGTGCCGGTCGGGGTGGCCGCGATCGTCACCGCCGGGAACTTCCCGGTCGCCGTGCCGTCCTGGTACCTCGTGCCCGCGCTGCTGTGCGGGAACACCGTGGTGTGGAAGCCCGCCGAGTACACCCCGGCGATCGCGCGGGCGTTCACCGAGCTGTTCGTCGCGGGCGGGCTGCCCGACGGCGTGCTCAACACGGTGCTCGCGGACGGCCCCACCACCTTCGACGGGCTGTCCCGGGCGCTGGAGGAGGGGCTGGTCCAGAAGATCGGGTTCACCGGCTCGTCGGCCGTCGGGGTGCGGATCGGCGAGCTGGCCGGGCGCCACCTCCAGCATCCGTGCCTGGAGCTGGGCGGCAAGAACCCGCTGGTCGTCATGCCCGACGCCGACCTCGACCTGGCCGTGGAGGGGGCGCTGTTCTCCGGCTTCGGCACGGCGGGGCAGCGCTGCACCAGCCTCGGCACGGTGGTCGTCCACGACAGCGTGCACGACGCGTTCCTGCACCGGTTCGACGCCGCCGTCCGCGCCGCGACGGTCGGCGACCCGGCCACCGACGTCCTCTACGGCCCGATGATCTCTGCCCGGTTCCTGGAGACGTTCGAGAAGCACCTGGCGCTGATCGAGCCGCACCACACGGTGCACGGCTCCACCGGCACCGGCCGGATCACCGCCGACAACCCGCGGGAGGGCTTCACCGGCTCGTTCGACGGGCTCTACGCCCACCCGACGATCGTCGACGGGGTGCGCCGCGAGGACGCCCTCCACCGCACGGAGACGTTCGGCCCGATCGTCGGCGTCGCCCGCTTCGCCACGTTCGACGAGGCCGTCGACCTGGCCAACGGGCACGGCTACGGGCTGTCGGCGGCAACGGCCGCTCGGGCAACGGCAGCCGCCAGTCCGGCGTGTGGGTGCTCGACCAGTTCACCCGCTGGCAGTCGATGAACTGGGACTACGGCGGCCGGCTGCAGAAGGCCCAGATGGACACGCCCGACCTGCCCGGCGACCCCGGCTTCCGGCTCCCGTGAGGCCTCAGCCCGCCGGGACGAGCGTGTTCTGGCGGGCGATCACCCACCAGCGACCGCCCTCGCGGACGAGCACGTAGAGGGCGCGCATCGCGTGGCCGACCCCGATCGGCGTGCCGTCGGGGTCGGTCGCGGACGCGTCCTTGTGCACCAGTGCCAGATCCGGGCGCGGGAAGCTCACGTGGGCCACCTCGTAGCGGGCGTACTGGTCGCGCAGCGGCCCGGCGAACCCGGCGCGGGCGGCCTCCAGCGCGGCGGCCCGGCCCACCAGGCGGGCCCCGTTCACGCCGACCGTCACCACGTCGTCGGCCATCGACGCGACGAGCAGGTCCGGATCGTGGGTGTTGAACGCGCGTTCGGTCTCCGCGATGACGGCGTGGACGGCGGCGAGGTCCTCGGTGCGGTCGGGGAGGGTCATGCACGGATCCTGCGACCTCGAGCCGGGTCGAGGTCAACGCCCGAGCGCGCGGCCCATCGCGGCGGCGACGACGGAGGGCCGGCGCGTCAGGCGCTCCTCGGCGTCGGCGAGGGTCATCAGCCGCAGCCCGGCGTTGACGAGCAGCCAGCGCAGCGGCTCGGGCTCCCAGCGCCGGGAGCGGTGGCCCACCCACGGCAGCCGGGTCACGGGGTCGTCGCGGCCCAGGACGAGCGCGGCGAGCGTGCGCCCGGCGAGGTGGGCGGTAGCGACGCCGTCGCCGACGTAGCCCCCCGCCCAGCCCAGGCCGTCGGCATGGCCGACGGCCGCGTGCCAGTCGCGCGGGATGCCGAGCGGGCCGCCCCAGGCGTGGGTGAAGTCGGTGTCGGCGAGCGCGGGGAACAGGTCCCGCGCGGCGGCGCGCAGGCCGGCGAACACCCGGTCGTCGCGGTCGAAGGCGGGGTCGATCCGGGACCGCCAGTGGTAGGGCGCGCCCCGGCCGCCGAACACGAGCCGGTCGTCGGCGGTGCGCTGGCCGTAGACGATGAGGTGCCGGTGGTCGCCGAAGGTCTGCCCGCCGGCCAGCCCGGCCCGCTCCCAGAACGCGGCCGGCAGCGGCCGGGTCGCGACGACCAGCGAGTACACCGGCACGACCGACCGCGGCGCCAGCCCGGCGCTCCACGCCTCCGTCGCGCGCACGACGGCCGCGGCGCGGACCGTGCCCCGGTCGGTGACGACGCGGCGCGGCCCGATCGTGAGCGCCGCCGTCCGTTCCGCGACGACCCCGCCGCGGCGCTCGACGGCCGCCGCGAGGCCCCGGACCAGCCGGGCGGGCTGCAGCCGGGCGCAGTCCGGCGTCACCGTCGCGCCGAGCACGTCCGACGCGCCGACCAGCGCCGACGCCTCGGCCGGACCCACCAGCCGCACCGGGTCGACGCCCCAGCGGGCCTCCTCGGCGACCTCCGCGCGGGCCCGCGCGAGCTGCGCCGGGGTCCGGGCGAGGACGACGGTGCCGCCCTTGCGCCAGTCGCAGGCGATGCCCTCCTCGGCCGCGACCAGGCCGACGTCGTCGACCGTGTCGCGCATCGCCGACCGCATCGCGAGCGCCGCGTCGCGCCCGTGCAGGCGGGCGAGCTTGGCCGTGCTCGCCGGGAACAGCGCCGAGCACCAGCCGCCGTTGCGGCCGCTGGCCCCGAACCCCGCCGTCTCCCGCTCCACGACGACGACGCGCAGCCCCGGCTCGGCGCGCAGCAGCGCCAGCGCGGTCCACAGCCCGGTGAAGCCGGCCCCGACGACGCACACGTCGGCGTCGGTGTCACCCGCCAGCGGCGGCCGCGGCGGGTGCGGGCCGGCCTGCTCCCACCACAGGTTCAGACGGCGATCACCGTGGGCACGATCATCGGGCGGCGGCGGTAGGTCTCCCCCACCCACTTGCCGACCACGCGGCGGACCTGCTGGGCCACGCGGTGGGTGTCGGTGATGCCCTCGGCCTCGGTGCGGGCCAGCTCGGC
>JAPLAT010000388.1 GCA_026393175.1 Pseudonocardiales bacterium | reverse complement strand
GCAACGCCTCGAACAGGTCGGTTGGAGTGCGGTCAGCAAGCACCATCCGGGGACGGGCATTGATCTCGTCCTCGACGGCGCGCAGGTGCTCGGGGCCGTGGACGTTCAGATCGGTCCGCCTACGTCGAAGCCCTGCCCAACGAACAAGACCTGACCTGCGCCGGGTTCCTGCACCGCGCCGTGGCCTGGTTCCGCGAACACGGCGTGATCGTGGCCCGGATCCTGACTGACAACGCCAAGGTCTACCGCGTCGGCCACAACTGGCAAGCCGTCTGCAACGCACTCGGGATCCGGCGCCGGTTCACCAAGCCCGGCTGCCCCTGGACCAACGGCAAGGCCGAACGGCTCAACCGGACCCTGCTCACCGAGTTCGCCTACGCCCGACCATGGCTGTCCAACACCGACCGGCTCGCCGCCCTGGACGACTGGGTGCATCGCTACAACACTCGACGAGCTCATTCCGCCCTGGGCGGCCGTCCCCCGATCACCCGACTCGCCGCATGATCACCAACAACGTGCTGGGTCAGTACAACTAGCCCAGGACGCCCCTGAACGCCACGAACGGCACGTCCGGCCCACGGGGGTGGGCGGACGTGCCGTTCGTGTCGGGACGGGTCAGCTGGAGCGGGCCCGCCGCACCAGCAGCACGATCAGCAGCACCAGGGCGCCGCCGATCACCGGGGCGAGGCGCTTGAGCACCGGCGCGCCGGCCGTGTCGAGCAGGTCGATGGCGTCGATCTCGCTCTTCATGGGGCCGGTCGGGCGGGCCGCGGGGGTGGCCGAGCCCGCGGGCGTGGACGACAGCGCCGGGCCGGTGGCGGTGGCCGTGGCGGTGGCGGCGCCGTTGGTGGCCCCGTTGCTCGACCCGGCCGCGGCGGCGCCGGCGGCCGGGGTGGATGCCGGGGTGGCGGCGGGGGTGGCCGCCTCCGGGGCCAGCTTCGAGGCGACGCACCCGGCGAACTGGCCGATGATCTTGTCGGCCACGTCGGAGATGACGCCGCGGCCGAACTGCGCCGGGCGGCCGGTGATGGTCATGTCCGTGACCATCGTGACGGCCGTCTTGTCCGGGCCGTCCGCGACCATCGTGCCCGTGACGGTGGCACTGGCCGTGCCGTTGCCGCGGGAGTCGCGGCCGCTGGCCTCGATCTTGACCTTGTGGTTGGCGTCGTCGCGGTCGACGTAGGTGCCCTTGCCCTTGTACGTCAGCGAGATCGGGCCCAGCTTGACCTGTCGATGGGCGCGTCGATCGTGAACTTGTTCTCGAGCTGCATGGGGTCTCCTCAACGAGTCAGACGCCCGCCCCGGCGGCCGGGGCGGGCGTCTGAAGGACGAAACGTCAGCCGGCGGCGGCCAGCACCGCGCGGCCGGTGAGCACCTTGGCCAGATGCTCACGGTAGTCGGCTGCCGCGTCCGCGTCACTCGGAGCGGCCGTGCCCTCCGTCGCGTGCTCGGCCGCGGCACGCACCGCGTCCGCCGTGGCGGGCTGGCCGACCAGCGCCTGCTCCACGCCGGTGGCGCGGATCGGCGTGGTGCCCATGTTCGTCAGCCCGACCCGGGCCTCGGAGATGGTGCCGCCGTCGACCTTGATGGCCGCCGCGACCGCGCACATGGACCACGCCTGCGCCGTGCGGTTGAACTTCTCGTAGTGGCTGCCCCACCCGGTGTACTTCGGGAACCGGATCTCGGTGAGGATCTCGCCGTCGCCGATGGCGGTGGTGAAGTAGTCGACGAAGAACTCCGCCGCCGTCACCGTGCGGGTGCCCGAGGCCCCCGCGATCACCATCTCGGCCTCCAGCGCCAGCGCCGGGGCGCCCAGGTCACCGGCCGGGTCGGCGTGGGCGAGCGAGCCGCCCAGCGTGCCCCGGTGGCGGACCTGGTTGTCGGCCACCGTCTCCGTCGCCTGGCCGAGCAGCGCGACGTGCTGCTTGACCAGGTCGTCGCGGACGATGTCGTGGTACGGCGTCATCGCGCCGATCACGATGCGATCCCCGTCCTCGCGGATGCCGCGAAGCTCCGCGATCCCGCCGAGGTCGATGATCACCGACGGGGCGGCGAGCCGCAGCCGGAGCACCGGGATGAGGCTCTGGCCGCCGGCCAGGATCTTGGCGTCGTCCCCGCCGTCGGCGAGGGCCTGCACCGCCTCGGCGACCGACGCCGGCTTGACGTACCCAGGTGGCGCAGCGCGTCGATCACGCCGTTGACGATGGCCGGCGTGGAGGCGATGGTGCCCGCCTCGCCGACGCCCTTGACGCCCAGCGGGTTCGACGTCGCCGGCGTGGACACCACGGAGGTGTCGAAGCTCGGCAGGTCGGCCGCGGACGGGAGGGTGTAGTCGACGAACGTGCCGTTGACCAGCGTGCCCTGCTCGTCGTAGTTGGCCTCCTCGAACAGGGCCTGCGCGATGCCCTGGGCGAGACCGCCGTGCACCTGGCCCTCGACGATGAGCGGGTTGACCACGTTGCCGATGTCGTCCACGCAGACGTACTTGCGCAGCGAGACCCGGCCGGTCTCCGTGTCGACCTCGATCGCGGCGAGGTGGGTGCCGTGCGGGAAGGAGAAGTTCTCCGGGTCGTACACGGCGTCCGCGTCGAGGCTGGGCTCCATGTCCTCCGGGTAGTCGTGCGCCATGAACGCGGCGAACGCGATCTCCTGGATGGCCTTGCCCTTGTCGGTGCCCTTGACCGTGAAC
>JAPLAT010000676.1 GCA_026393175.1 Pseudonocardiales bacterium | reverse complement strand
CACCGACCCGACGGAAGCGGAGGTTCAGTCGCTCCAGCGCGGTCACCACGGCGGTCAGCGGGGAGGTCGTCACGCCGCCCCCTCGGTGCGGGCGGCGAACCGAGCACCGATCCACACCCGGACGAGCGACCGCGCCGTCTTGGGTCGGGCGCTCGGGGTGGCGGCGACGGGGACGACGATGCCCTCCGCGCGGGCGATCCCCATCAGGATGCCCCAGTGGTTCGGGTGCGCCGGCTCGGCCAGCTGGTGCCGTCGCGCTACGTCGTAGCAGGTGAAGGGCTCCGGTGTGAGCGCGCAAAGCCGGACACCCCTTAGGCCGGCAGCGATCCACGCAGCACGGTCCAGGCTCTCCGTCGGGTGCTCGGCGTCGCTCACGTCGCCTCCCGCTCGACCGTGTAGCCGGCCGCCTCCAACTCGGCAACGACCCGGGCGACCCGCGATCCGTAGACGACCCATCGATTGCCCGACTCCTGCTCGCAGCCGGCCGCGGTCGCGGTCCGACGGAGCAGGCGAGCCGCTGCAGCGGTGGGGACGCTGACGGTCGCGCTGAACGTCCGCTCGACGATGCGCACGGTGGCGTCGGGCGAGGTGGGCGCGCTACCCTCACCTCGCGGATCGGGTGCCTGGCAGCGGCTGATCTTCTGAGGGGGCCCCTGTGGCGGGGGCCCTTCTCGCTTCCTGGGGGGATTCACGCGACCTCCTTGGGGTCGGTGTCCGCCTCGACTGCTTTGCGCAGCGATGCCGTGCTGATGCGGATGCGGTTGCCGAGGCGCAAGACACGGATGCCAAGCGCCTCCAGCTCGCCGCGCCGGTACATGGCCCGGACGAGGTCATGACTGCATCCGAGGACAACTGACGCCTCTCTAACTGAGAGCGTCGGGCCCGCCTCCACCAGAACGCGGACGGCGGCATGGCGCTGGTGCTTCACGCGGCGACCTCCCCCGCGGCGACCAGGGCCTCGACGTCCTCGGGACGAAAGCGAACTGTTCGACCCAGGCGAACGGGGCGGAGTTCCCCGCGGCGTGCCATACGGCGGACCGTGTCGACGCTGACCCCCAGGCGCCCGGCAACTTGTCGCGCAGACTGCAGACCAGATGCCGTCAC
Source organism: Pseudonocardiales bacterium (assembly GCA_026393175.1). Lineage (GTDB taxonomy): Bacteria > Actinomycetota > Actinomycetes > Mycobacteriales > Pseudonocardiaceae > Pseudonocardia. The sequence goes on along the minus strand of JAPLAT010000676.1, from coordinate 8,457 downwards.
AGCAACTGGTGATTCAATCTCTGCCATGGCAGCAAGTGAAGCACAAGAGGGCTGGCGATGGCAACCGAGGGCATGTACGGTTGCCTCTGTGGCAAATGATCCCGACGAGGCGCCTCCGTGGCATCAGCGGCACACCGCCGCTGTGGGCAAGCGCATCGCTCACTACCGCGGGCTGCGCGGCTTCAAGACGACCGCGCAGCTCTCGAAGCGGTGCGAGGAGCTTGGACACCGCATTCCGCCGCAGGTGATCGCCAACATGGAGTCAGGGCGACGCGGGAACGTGCCAAGCGCAGAACTCGCGGTTCTGGCGGCCGCCCTCGAAGTACCCGTCTACCTGCTGTGCATCCCGCTTGGCTCGCCAGAGCCGGTGGAGGTGCTACCTGGCAAGTCGGTCTCCGCGTGGACTGCTTACCGGCTGTATGCCGACGGAGTGGCTTGGTCCTCGATCGTCGGCGGTTTTCCCACTTCCGCTGACCGCGAGCGAGGCGCCGACCTCCTGGAAGGCGAAGACCTCGTCACCGTCTACCGAAGCCACGACGACCTTCTCGTGGCCTTCGTGGGGTGGCGCAACGCCGCGTCCGAGTCACCCGGGAATCACAGTTTGTCTCGCCGAGCGGACGACAGCCTCCGGGGGCTGGTTGAGGTGCGCGACAAGATTCGGCGTCGAGGGTGGGCCCTCCCTGACCTGTTGCCGGAGGTCGACGTCGAGGTATCGACCGCGGAGAAGCTCGCCCGTGACGCTCCGTTTCGCCAGCTCAACGAAGGCGGCCCGTCATGAGCCGGGGACGGGTCTACCGCGCCTGTGCCTGCCGCGACGACGCCGGGAAACAGCTCGGTGCGCAGTGTCCGGAGCTGTCGAGCAGCCGGCACGGGAACTGGGCGTTCGCCGTCGACCTGCCGAGCCTCGACGGACGGCGGAAGACGATGCGCCGCCGCGGATTCCCCACCAAGGGTGCGGCCCAGCGGGCGCTGGACGACATCGTGGCCCGTCGTGGCGCGGGGGTGCGGGTGGACGACCGGGAGACGGTCGCCGCGTACCTGCAGGAGTGGGTGCACGGCATGCGCCACAAGCTGAAGCCGAAGACTCTGCTCTCCTACCAGTCGTACATCAACAACGACCTGATCCCCGCGCTGGGCGCTTTCCGGCTGGAGCACCTCCACCACCAGCACGTTGCGACGCTCATTGCCGACATGGAGGCCGCCGGCCGAGGCGCGCCGACCGTCAGGCGTTGTGTCGCCGTGCTTTCCAGCGCACTGGCCGACGCGGTCGAGCGGCGCCGACTCCCTCACAACCCAGCGCGGCACGCTCCCCTGCCTCCCGAAGGAAGGGCCGAGCGTCAGCCGTGGACGGTCGAGCAGGCGATCCAGTTCCTGGAGCACGTCCGCCACCACGAGCTCGGGCCAGTGTTCGAGGTGCTCATCGGGTGCGGTCTCCGCCGCGGTGAAGCCCTTGGTCTGCGGTGGCGCGACATCGACCTGGACCGCCGGGTCCTGCAGGTCCGTCAGACGTTGAGCGACGTCAACGGCCGTCTGCTGTTCACCACGCCGAAGACCGCCGGAAGCGCGGCCGGGGTCGGGCTGTCGTCCCGTGTCGTCGAGGCGCTCCGCCGGCAGCGGGTCGCCCAAGACGTGGTCCGCGCGCAGTGGGGCGACGATTACGACGTCGAGGGCCTGAACCTCGTGTTCGCGCGGGAGGACGGCTCCCCGCTGCGCCCGGAGCGAGTGCTATGGCAGTTCCACGAGCGCGCCGACGAGGTCGGGCTCCCCCGATGCACGATTCACGATCTTCGACACTTGGCCGCGACGTTGATGATCGCCTCCGGGGTCCCGCTGGCCGTCGTGTCGAAGATGCTCCGCCACAGCAAGATCTCGATCACCGTCGACCTCTACGGGCACCTCTCGCAGGAGACCTCGACGGCCGCGGCCGACATGTACGGCGCGGTCCTCGACGCCGCCGCCGCCGAGCTCGCCGCGGAGCGCGCGACAACCGATGCGACCACAGTGCGACCACACGACAACCGCGACCACCACCTCACAGGCTCGACCGACCCTGTTACCGCAGGTGAGAGCGACGGGTCAGCCCCGGACCGTCAACCCCACGCGCTGGAACTCCTTCAGGTCCGAGTAGCCGGTCTTGGCCATCGCCCGGCGCAGGGCGCCGAAGAGGTTGACGGTGCCGTACGGCGAGGCGGACGGGCCGAAGAGCACGGTCTCCAGGTCGCGGTCGCCGGTGCCGAAGCCGCTGACCTCCGAGCGCGGGAGGCTCGGGTGCGCGGCGGCGCTGGTCCAGTACAGGCCGCGGCCGGGGGCGTCGGTGGCGTCGGCGAGCTGCTCGCCGAGCATCACGGCGTCGGCGCCGCAGGCGATGGCCTTGGCCAGGTCGCCGGAGCCGGTCATGCCGCCGTCCGCGATGACGTGCACGTACCGCCCGCCGGTCTCGTCGAGGTAGTCGCGGCGCGCGGCCGCGGCGTCGACGATCGCGGTGGCCATCGGCACGCCGATGCCGAGCACCTCGCCGGTGGTGGTGGCGCTGGACTCCCCGTACCCGACGATGACGCCGGCCGCCCCGGTGCGCATGAGGTGCATCGCGGTGCGGTAGTCGCCCACCCCGCCCGCGACGACGGGCACGTCGAGGGAGTTGATGAACTCCTTGAGGTTCAGCGGCTCGCCGTCGGACACGTGCTCGGCGGAGATGATGGTGCCCTGCACGACGAGGACCTCGACACCGGCCGCGAGCAGCGTCGGGGTGAGCTCGCGGGCGCGCTGCGGGCTCACCCGCGCGGCGACGGTGACGCCGGCCTCGCGGACGGTGCGCAGCGCCTCGGTGAGCAGGGAGGCCTGGATCGGGGCGGCGTGCAGGTCCTGCAGCAGGCGGACGGCGGCGTCGGGGTCGTCGGCGTCGGCGGCCTCGCGCACCTGGGCCAGCGCGCCGTCCGCGTCGGCGTGCCGCGCCCACAGGCCCTCGGCGTTGAGCACGGCCAGCCCGCCCAGCTTCCCGACGGTGACGGCGCTGGCGGGCGACACCACGGCGTCGGTGGGATGGGTGATCAGCGGGATGCCGAAGCGGTACGCGTCGAGCTGCCAGGCGGTGGACACCGCCTGCGAGCTGCGCGTGCGCCGCGAGGGCACGATCTCGACCTGTCCCAGGTCGTAGGCCCGACGGGCCTCCCGGCCCATCCCGATCTCCACGAGGTCCCGCACGGGGGACCACCCTACGGAACTACCTGGCGGCGTAGTTCGGCGCCTCGACCGTCATGGTGATGTCGTGCGGGTGGCTCTCCTTCAGCCCCGCCGCCGTGATCCGCACGAGCTGCGCCTGCTGCAGCTGCGGGATCGTGTTCGCCCCGGCGTAGCCCATGCCGGAGCGCAGCCCGCCGGTGAGCTGGTGGACCACCTGCGCCAGCGGCCCGCGGAACGGGATGCGCCCCTCGATGCCCTCGGGCACGAGCTTGTCCTCGGACAGGACGTCGTCCTGGGCGTAGCGGTCCTTCGAGTAGGACTTCGCGCCCTCGCGGGACTGCATGGCACCCAGCGACCCCATGCCGCGGTAGGTCTTGTACTGCTTGCCGCCCACCAGGATCAGGTCGCCGGGCGACTCGGCGGTGCCGGCGAGCAGGCTGCCCAGCATCACGGTGGACGCCCCGGCGGCGATCGCCTTGGAGATGTCGCCGGAGTACTGGATGCCGCCGTCGCCGATCACGGGCACGCCGGCCGCGGCGCAGGCGAGGGACGCCTCGTAGATCGCGGTGATCTGCGGCGCCCCCACCCCGGCCACGACGCGGGTGGTGCAGATCGAGCCCGGCCCGACACCGACCTTGACCGCGTCCGCCCCGGCCTCGACGAGGGCGGCCGCCCCGGCCCGGGTGGCCACGTTGCCGCCGACGACGTCGACGTCGCCGACCTCGGCGCGCAGCTTGGCCACCATCTCCAGCACGCGGCGCGAGTGGCCGTGCGCGGTGTCGACCATGAGGACGTCGACGCCCGCCTCGACCAGCCCCATCGCCCTGGCGTAGGACTCGTCGCCCACGCCGACCGCGGCGGCGACGACGAGCCGGCCGTCCGGGTCCTTCGTGGCGAGCGGGTACTTCTCGGTCTTGTTGAAGTCCTTGATGGTGATGAGGCCGCGGAGGATGCCGTCGTTGTCGATGATCGGCAGCTTCTCCAGCTTGTGGCGGCGCAGCAGGCCCAGCGCGGCCTCCGCCGACACCCCGATCCGCGCCGTGATCAGCGGCGCGTGCGTCATGACCTCGCTGACCGGGCGGGTGTGGTCCATCTCGAACCGCATGTCGCGGTTGGTGATGATCCCGACGAGCTTGCCGCCGGCGTCGGTGACGGGCACGCCCGAGATGCGGAACTTGGCGCACAGCGCGTCGACGTCGGCCAGGGTGGCGTCCGGCCCGCACGTGACGGGGTCGGTGACCATCCCGGCCTCGGAACGCTTCACGACCTCCACCTGGGCCGCCTGTTGCTCGGGCGAGAGGTTGCGGTGCAGCACGCCCAGCCCGCCCGCGCGCGCCATGGCGATCGCCATCCGCGCCTCGGTGACCGTGTCCATCGGCGAGGACACCAGCGGCACCCGCAGCCGCACCCGGCGGGTGACCTGCGTGCTCGTGTCCACCGAGCTGGGCACCACGTCGGACTCGGCGGGCAGCAGGAGCACGTCGTCGAACGTGAGGCCGAGCATCGCGAACTTCGGCGGCAGTCCGGCGGTCTCGCTCGTCATGGGCAACCCATCTCGGTCGAAGCGCGCCGTCATCTCGACGCTCACGGATCGGGCCATCGTATCCACGGGACGGCACCGGGGCGCGCGGGTCCGGCGAGTCCCCGGACACACGCCCGCAGGGCCGCAGGGACGGCGCGGGGCGGCCCGCGGAGTACATTGGAGCCGTGTCGCACGACGCCCTGCCCCCCGACCCGTTCGCGGGCGATCCGCACGACCCCGCGCTGTCCATCGACGTCCCGGAGGGCGGAGACATCGAGGCGCTGAGCGACGACGAGCGCGAGGAGATCGTCGCGGACCTCGCCGACCTGGCCGTGTACCAGGCCCTGCTGGAGGTCCGCGGGGTGCGCGGCATCGTCGTGGACTGCGGCGACTGCGGCGAGCAGCACTTCCACGAGTGGAGCCTGCTGCGCGCCAGCCTCCAGCAGCTGCTCGACGAGGGGCAGATGCGCCCGCACGAGCCGGCCTTCGACCCGGACCCCACCGACTACGTCACCTGGGAGTACTGCCGCGGCTACGCCGACGCGGTCGTCTCCGACTCCTGACCCCCGCCCACCGGCCCACGCGAACGCCCCCGGTCCCTCCCAGGACCGGGGCCGTTCGCCGTTCGGGTGCGCGTCAGCTGGTGGGTGACGCCGGGGTCTCGGCGCCGGAGGCCGAGGGCGTCTGGCCCCCGTCGGAGCGGGACGAGCCGAAGCTGCCGTCCGCCGGGGCCGCGCCGCCGTCCGCGCCGCCCTCGACCGTGGCCGTGGGCGTCGGGCTGGTGCCCGGCGCCGGACCGCCCTCGGGCGTCGGGCTCGGGTCGGTGGTGGCCGACACCTCGTTCTCCAGAGGGCTCGGGTCGGGCGACGTCGTGGGGGACGTGGCCGCCTCCGACGGCGCCGACGTGGCCTCGGGGGCCCCGGGCTCGCTCGTGACCGGATCGCCGGTGGCCGCCCCGGGCGGCACGGGCCGCGTGGGGTCGCTGGCCAGCGGCGCGCCCGGCTGCGTGCGGGTGCCCTGCGGGGTCTCGGCGGCCTTGGCCTCCAGGAAGCTCTGCACCTCGGCCAGCTCGGCCGCGCCCTCCTCGGCGCGCACGCCGGCGAGGTCGTCCTCGGCGGCCGCGAGCACCTGGGCCGCCACCTCGGGCTCGCCCCGGGTGAGGGCCTCCTTGGCCTCGGCGATGCGCTCCTCGACGCGCTCGGCCGCGAGCACCGACTCGGTGCGCTCGCTGTCGACGACGCGCGCGATCTCCCAGAGGACGCCGTCGTCGGGGCCGGCACTGCCGGCGCCGATGGTGACCCCGCCGATGCTGAAGACGGCGACGGCGGCCGCCGCCGCGACGGGCACGAGGTAGCGGCTGCGCCGGCCGGGGGGCCGGGAGGCGGCGCGGACGCGGTCGACGGCCGTGTCGAGGTCGACGAGCTCGGGGAACGGCTCGGCGTCGACCTCGGCCTTCCACGAGGCGAGCAGCGCGGCCACCTGGTCGTCGGCGTCGTAGCCGCCGTAGCCGGGCGCCGACACGGCCATGCCCGACGCCAGTGCGTTGATCAGCTCGTCGTCGGCCTGCACGGCGACGAGGTCGACGGGCTCGTCGGGCACCTCGTCGAAGGGCACCGGGCGGGCGCGGACGCCCTCGGGACGGTTGCCGTTCGCACGATGGGGGCCATTGCCATTGGTGCGTGGCCGGCGGGGAGCGCCGAAACGATCGTCCTGCATCTAGACCACCTCCTCGGGCATCGACTTGCGCAACCGGGCCAGCGCCCGGTGCTGGGCGACCCGGACGGCGCCGGGTGTGGAGCCGACGGCCTCGGCCGTCTCCTCCGCGGACAGGCCCACCACCACACGGAGTACGAGTATCTCGCGCTGCTTGTCGGGGAGCATGTCGAGCAGCCGGCCCATCTCGCCGGAGAGCTCGACGCGCAGCGCGCGCTGTTCAGGACCGTCCGAGACCTCCGCCGCGTCCGGCACGTCGGCGACCGGCTCGGACCGGTTGCGCGTGGCGGCGCGGTGGGCATCGATCACCTTGTGCGAGGCGATGCCGTAGACGAAGGCCAGGAACGGGCGTCCCTGGACCCGGTAGCCGGGCAAGGCCGTGAGCACGGCCAAACACACCTCCTGTGCGACGTCGTCCGCGGTGGCGAACGAACGCTCACGCCCCAGGCGTGCACGGCAGTAGCGCACGACCAGGGGCCGAATGATGGCGAGTACGTGCCCGACCGCGGCCCGGTCCCCCGTCATGGCACGGGCGACGAGCTCGTCGGGAACGTCTGTCGTCTCACTCATCGCACAGAGTCGTCCCGGTGTTACGCAGCATTGCCACTCTCATCCGTTCGTGCGGGCGCTCACGGAGAGTGCTCGACCGTGTCGGTTTCGCTCATCACCGTAGCGAAGACACGGCCCGCGCCGGAGGCGGTACCCGGTCAGGAGGAGGACGTCCGGTCACCCCCCGAGGTTGCCCCGGGAACGACGGAACGGCACCTCGTCTCCACCGGGGGCGGGACGGGGTGCCGTTCGGGTCGGGCGCCGGGGGCCGGCCCCGGGTCAGGACACGAGGCCGCGGCGGAAGCCGTGCGCGACGGCCTGGGCGCGGTCGCGCACGCCGAGCTTGCGGAACAGGCGGCGCGCGTGGGTCTTCACGGTGTCCTCGGACAGGTAGAGCTCCCGCCCGATCTGGCCGTTGCTCTTGCCCTGGCTCATGCCGCGCAGCACCTGGAGCTCGCGCTCGGTGAGCTGCACCCCCGGGTCGGTGGGCGCCCGTGGCGTGGGCACCGCGGTGCTGGCGAGCGTGTGGGCGAGGGCGGCCACCAGCTCGGGGCGCGAGGCGTCCCAGCGGAGGTAGCCGCGAGCGCCGCCCGCGATGGCCGCGGCGATGCTGCCCGCGTCGTCGGGGGCGCCGAAGACGATTGCACCCCCGGCACCGCGGACATCACGCGGGTCAGGCCTTCGCGGACGCTGCGACGATCGTCGCAGATGAGTACCGTCGTCACGACGATTCCTTCCTGCAGCTTCCTGCAGCCGGGTGATGTGTCACCCCACGCATCGGCGAGTGACCTCTCCACCTTGACACGATCAGGGCGCTTTCGTGCCCTCCATTCGAGAGCGTTGCGCCGAGCGGCACTCGTCATGTGGGTGACGTGCGATCGAATGGAGTAATTACGTTAGCGGTAGTCGCGTGGGCACCCACAGCGACTCCCCCATCAGACGCCTACCTGTCCCGTCACTGAACTGGTAAAGGACGCTCACCGCAGCGGCAGCGGCGTGTCGTCGGCGCGTTGCGTCGTCCGGGCGACCGTTCACCGACGCCTCCGCCACGTCCGGTCGCCGATCGTTAGCAGCGGGTGACGATCTGGTCACGGAGAGACCCGATATTCGGGTCACGAGATCGGCCGCGGCGAGCCGCGCGGGCCACTCGAGGGGCCGCCACGCGGCCGCCGCCGCGTCGGCCACGGCGTCCAGCTCGGCCAGGACTGCTCCGTTCGGGCGAACGACGGCCTCCGCGACGGCCCGCACCAGCCGCGACTTCAGCACGTGCCGGGGCGACCCGGCGGACCGGGCCGCCGCGAGGGCCCGCTCGGCCGGGGCCACCGCCTCCGCCGCCCGCCCGGTGAGCAGGGCGAGCTCGGCCCGCACCCAGCCCGCGCGCACCGCGGGCCGCCAGCCGGGGTGCCCGAGCGCCTCCGCGGCGTCGAGGAGCCGGTGCGCGCCCTCCGGGTCGCCGAGCCCGTCGGCGTCGGCGGCCAGGACCACCAGCGCGT
>JAPLAT010000533.1 GCA_026393175.1 Pseudonocardiales bacterium | reverse complement strand
GCCGGGCCGTCGGCGGACAGGGCGTCGGCCGCGGCGCGGACGGCACCGGGGTCGGGCGCGGGCGGACCCGGCAGGGGTGACGCGGGCGCCTCCCGCCCGCCGTCGCCCCAGCTCGCGTCCGCGGGCAGGACGAGCACGGCGACCTGCCCGCGGCGGGCGGCGGCGACGGCCGCGGCGGCGTCCGGGCCGACGTCGGCCGGGCCCGCGCTGTGCCGCACCCAGCCCGCCACGCTCCCCGCGACGGACGCGATGTCGCTCTGCAGCGGGGCGTCGAACCGCGCGTGGTCGCTCGCGTGGTCGCCCACGACGCAGACCAGCGGGGTGCCGGCCCGGCGGGCGTTGTGCAGGTTCGCCAGCCCGTTGCCCAGGCCGGGCCCCAGGTGCAGCAGCGCGGCCGCGGGGCGCCCGGCCATCCGCGCGTAGCCGTCGGCCGCGCCGGTGGCGACGCCCTCGAACAGCGTCGGCACGGCACGGACCCCGGGCGTGCGGTCCAGCGCCGCCACGACGTGCATCTCCGACGTGCCGGGGTTGGCGAAGCACACGTCCACCCCGCTCGCGGCCAGCGAGCGGAGCAGCGCGTCCGCGCCGTTCACGACGCCCCGCTCACGACGCCGTGCTCACCTGCACGGAGGTGCTGGGCGAGGACACCAGGGTCTGCAGCACCACGCAGTACCGCTCGGTGAGCTTCATCAGCGTCGCCACCTGCTCGGCGTCGGCGGTGGTGTCCAGGTCGAAGGACAGGCGGATGTCGCGGAAGCCGACCGGGGCGTCCTTGGCCACGCCGAGCGTGCCGCGGAAGTCCAGGTCGCCCTCGGCGTGGACCGTGCCCGCCACCTCGAGGCCCAGTGCCGTCGCGACGGCGCGCAGCGTGACCCCGGCGCAGGCGACCAGCGCCTCCAGCAGCATGTCGCCCGAGCACAGCTGCGTGCCGTCCCCGCCGGTGGCGGGGTGCAGGCCGGCCTCGGCCAGCGCGGTCGCGGTCCGCACGCGGCAGGCGACGCCGGAGCCGTCCAGCTCCCCGTCGGCCTTCAGGGTGACCACCGCCGAGGTCGGGTCGCTGCGGTAGCGCTCCTTCAGCGGGGCCTGGATGTCCTTGAGTGCGGTGCTGCGGGCGGCGCTGTCCATGAGCGACATCGTGCACGCCGGGCCCGGCGGGCGCACCTCACCGCTAGGTTCGGTCCGTGTCGTCCCCCCGCCCGGCCGCACAGGACCGCGTGCTCACCGTCCCCAACGCGCTGTCCGTGCTCCGGCTGGCCGGGGTGCCGCTGTTCCTGTGGCTGCTGCTGGGCCCGCGGGCGGACGGCTGGGCCGTCGTCGTGCTCGCGGTCGGCGGGTTCACCGACTGGCTCGACGGCAAGCTCGCCCGGCTGCTCGGGCAGTACTCCCGCCTCGGCGCGCTGCTGGACCCCGCCGTCGACCGGCTCTACATCCTCGCCGCGCTCGTAGCGCTGGGGATCCGGGAGGTCGTGCCGTGGTGGGCGGTCGCCGTCCTCGTGGCGCGCGACCTCGTGCTCGGTGCCTGCGTGCTCGTGCTGCGCCGCCGCGGGTACGGCCCGTTCGTCGTGACCTACCTCGGCAAGGCCGCGACGTTCCTGCTCCTCTACGCGTTCCCGCTGCTCCTGCTCGGGCAGGCGGACGGGCCGGTGGCCGCGGTCGCGCTGCCGTTCGGCATCGCGTTCGCCGTCTGGGGCACCGCGCTGTACCTCTGGTCCGGGCTGCTCTACCTCGCCCAGTTCGTCCTCGCGCTGCGCACCCCGGCGACGGCGGGGTCGACGGCGGAGACCCGGGGCGGGGCGAACTAGGCTTCCCGCGTGATCCCCGAGGAGCTCCGCTACACCGATGCCCACGAGTGGGTGCGCGACCTGGGCGACGGTGTCGTCCGCGTCGGCATCACCGACCACGCCCAGAGCCAGCTCGGCGACGTCGTCTTCGTGCAGCTGCCCGACGTCGGCACCACCGTGCAGGCCGGGGCACCGCTGGGCGAGGTCGAGTCGACCAAGTCCGTGTCGGAGATCTACTCGCCGCTCTCGGGCGAGGTCACCGCCGTGAACGAGGCGCTGGCCGACACCCCGGAGCTGGTCAACGCGGGCCCGTACGGCGAGGGCTGGATGCTCGAGCTGCGCCTCGCCGAGGGCGCCCAGCCCGAGCTCCTCGACGCGGCCGGGTACGCCGCGCTCACCAGCGACTGACCGCACCGGCGGGGCACGGTAGGTTGCTCGCCACCACACGATCCGTCGCGTCCGCCCCGGCGTCCGCCACGGACCACACACCGCAGGAGGAGACCCCGAGGTGACCACGAACGACGGGCCCGGCGTACCGCCCGAGCGCGCCCCGGAGACCACGTCGGTCTTCCGGGCCGACTTCCTCGCCGACGCCGAGCCCCCGGCCCAGGACCAGCCGGTCTCCGGCGTCGACGCGCTGCCCGCGGGCGCCGCGCTGCTGGTGGTCAAGCGCGGCCCGAACGCCGGCTCCCGGTTCCTGCTCGACCGCGTCTCCACGAGCGCCGGCCGGCATCCCGACAGCGACATCTTCCTCGACGACGTCACGGTCTCGCGCCGCCACGCCGAGTTCCGCCGCGACGCCGGCGACTTCGTCGTGGTCGACGTGGGCAGCCTCAACGGCACCTACGTCAACCGCGAGCCGGTCGACACGGCCGTGCTGGCCAGCGGCGACGAGGTGCAGATCGGCAAGTTCCGGCTCGTGTTCCTCACCGGGCCGCGCAACGATGCCTGAGCAGGGCCCGGCGTAACGGTCGACACCCGCCCGCCGCCCGTCCGGAGTCGGGCGCGGGCGGGGCGGTCCGTGTAGCGTCGGAACGGCACGAGCACTACCAGGAGGAGGGACTCGCATGAGTGAGATGCGCGTCGTGGGGGTTCGGGTCGAGCTCCCCGCGAACCAGCCCATCCTCCTGTTGCGGGAGACCACGGGCGACCGGTACCTGCCGATCTGGATCGGCTCGGTCGAGGCCACGGCCATCGCCCTGGAGCAGCAGGGGGTCAAGCCGCAGCGGCCGTTGACCCACGACCTCCTCAAGGACGTGATCTCCTCGCTGGGCCGCCGGCTCGAGCAGGTGCGGATCACGGACCTGCAGGAGGGCACGTTCTACGCCGAGCTGATCTTCGACGGCGGGATCACCGTGTCCGCGCGCCCGAGCGACTCGGTCGCGCTCGCGCTGCGGATCGGGGTGCCGATCCACGCCGAGGAGAGCGTGCTCGCCGAGGCGGGTCTGGTCATCCCGGACGAGCAGGAGGACGAGGTCGAGAAGTTCCGCGAGTTCCTCGACTCCATCTCGCCGGAGGACTTCCGGGGCGCCCAGCCCTGACCGGCCCGCCCCCGCGGGGGTGCGGCCATCCGGGGAGTCCGCGGGGCGACACGCCCGGAGTCGGGTGACCCGCTCCCGGCGCGGCGCGTTGACCGGGAGCGCCCACCCCCTTACCGTCGGCTCCGACATCGGGTCGGGCCCAGTTCGGGTCGCGGCCCCGGCGGAAGGAGTTCGGTGGACAACCCGCCGTCCGACGCACCCCTCCCGGTGGAGCCCGTGCTCGCCGAGGGTCAGCAGGGTGAGCTCTTCCCCGACCCGCTGCTCGACGCCGGCCTCGACGGCCTGCCCGACCAGCTGGTCGGTTTCCGCGGGCCCACCGCGTGCCAGGTCGTCGGGATCACCTACCGGCAGCTGGACTACTGGGCCCGCACCGGCCTGGTGATGCCCTCGATCCGGGGGGCGGCCGGGTCGGGCAGCCAGCGGCTGTACTCGTTCAAGGACATGCTCGTCCTCAAGGTCGTCAAGCGGCTGCTCGATGCCGGGGTGTCCCTGCAGAACATCCGCGTGGCCGTGGAGCACCTGCGCCGCCGCGGCATCCGCGACCTGGCCGGCATCACGCTGTTCTCCGACGGCACCACCGTCTACGAGTGCGCCTCGCCGGAGGAGGTCGTCGACCTGCTGCGCGGCGGCCAGGGCGTGTTCGGCATCGCCGTGTCCGGCGCGATGCGCGAGATCAGCGGCTCGATCAAGGACTTCCCGGTGGAGCGCGCCGACGGCGGCACCGTCGACGAGGCCCCCGAGGACGAGCTGTCGCGCCGCCGCGCCCGCCGGGCCATCTCCTGAGCGCGCGCCGTAACCCCGACGCCCCCCGCGCGACTCCTCACTGACGACGGCCGCCGCGGCCGAGCCGAGGAGACCGCCGTGCACGCACCCGCCCCCCACCGCCCCCGGCGCGGCCTCGCGCCCGCCCTGCTGGCCACCGGCCTGCTCGCGGGCGGTGTCGCGGTCACGATCGCGCTGGCCGGCGGCCCGGTCGCGATCGCGGGCACCGCGCACGCCGTGGCGGGCTCGGCGCCCGGCGGCGTGTCCTTCGCGAGCCGCGCCACCGGCATCGGCCCGGGGGCCGAGCTGCTCACCGAGATCGGCCCCGACCTCGCGAGCTGCACCGCCAACTTCGTCTTCACCGACGGCGACCGGGTCTTCCTCGGCTCCGCGGCGCACTGCCACGCCCTGGGCGAGAGCCTCGACGGGTGCGTGAACGAGTCGCTGCCGCTGGGCACGCCCGTGACGGTCGGCGGGCCGGACGGCACCGAGATCACCGCGGAGCTGGCCTACAGCTCCTGGCGGACGATGCAGGAGGTCGGCGAGACCGACCGGGACCGCTGCGAGCTCAACGACCTGGCCCTGCTGGAGATCGACCCGGCCGACGTCGGGCTCGTCGACCCGTCGGTGCCGGCGTTCGGCGGCCCGACCGGGCTCGACGTCGACGGCGTCGCGGCCGACGAGGTCGTCGTCAGCTTCCAGAACGACGAGGACGACCCGCCCTTCCGCGCGATGCGGGCCAAGCAGGGCGTCCTGCTCGGGTACGCCGACGAGGAGGGCTTCGGCTACATCGTGCAGACCGGCACCCCGGGCCTGCCGGGGGACTCCGGCAGCGGCTACCTCGACGGCGACGGCCGGGCGTTCGGCGTGCTCAGCACGGAGATCGTGCTCACCGACGGCGAGATCGTCAACGGCGTCACGGACCTCGCGCAGGCGCTGGACTACGCCGCGGCGCACGGCGGCCCGGACGTCACCGTCGTGGAGGGCGGGGTGCCGTTCTCCGCGCAGGGCGTGCCCATGGACGCGCTGCCCGCCGAGCCGATCGAGCCGGGCCAGGACGACCTGCGCGACCTGGGCGACCTGCTCGGCCGCGGCGCCGACGCCCTGGACGACCTGCTCGGCGGCTGACCCGCCGACGCGGTCAGCGCACCGCGAACGGGTCGTGCTCGGCGAGGAGCTTGTCCACCCGCGCCTGGTCCACCCGGCCGACGACGGTGGTGATCTCCTGGCGGTCCCGGATCGTCTTGGCGAGGGTGAACGCCGAGGTCGTCACGTAGAGGACGCCGAGGCCGAGGAAGGCGCGGACCCAGGGGTCGGCGGGCAGGTTCACCACGGCGATGCCGACGGCGACGAGCGACACGGCGAAGGACAGGACCGCCTGCACGTGGAAGGCGGCGGTGGTCGTGGACTGCGGCGTGGGGGTCATGGCGGGAAGTGTGCGGCCGGTGTGAGCGGTGTCGCGTCCGTAGGAGTACGGCGCCGGGATCACAGGACGGACGCCCCGGCCCGGGCCGGGCTAGACTCGCCACGCAGTCGCCGAACCCGCGCGGGAGAGCCCGGTGCACGTGGCCGGGCGCCGAAGGAGCAACCCCTCCCCGGAACCTCTCAGGCACCCAGGACCGCACGGGCGAGACGCCTCTGGAAAGCGACGCCCTCCCGGGCGTCCGCCGACGGGGAAAGCCCTGGTGACGGGGTGAATCTCTCAGGTGCCCGACGACGGGCGGGGACAGAGGGGGAGGGCAGCACCGGCCGAGTTCGCCCTGCCCTGGAGGTCCCGTGGATCCCGACCGCCCGTCCCTCGCCGACCTCGAGCGGGGCGTCCCCTTCGCCGACCGGCACGTCGGCCCCCGCCCGGCCGAGCTGGACGCGATGCTGGCCGCGATCGGGGTCACCTCGCTCGACGAGCTGGCCGGCCGCGCGGTTCCCGACGCGATCCACGACCCGGCGGACCTGCCCACGAGCCTGCCGCCCGCGGCCTCGGAGACCGAGGTGCTGGCGGAGCTGCGTGCGCTCGCCGCCCGCAACACCATCACCGTCCCGATGATCGGGCTCGGCTACGCGGGCACCGTGACGCCGCCGGTGATCCGCCGCCACGTGCTGGAGAACCCGGCCTGGTACACCGCGTACACGCCCTACCAGCCCGAGATCAGCCAGGGCAGGCTCGAGGCGCTGCTGACGTTCCAGACCGCCGTCGCCGACCTCACCGGGCTCCCCGTCGCCGGGGCGTCGCTGCTGGACGAGGCCACCGCGGCCGCCGAGGCGATGACGCTGCTCCGCCGGGCCGGCCGGGCCCGCAGCAACCGGTTCGTCGTCGACGCCGACACCCTCCCGCAGACCCTCGACGTGCTGCGCACCCGCGCGGAGCCGCTGGGGATCGAGCTGGTGGTCGCCGACGGGGAGCTGCCCGACGGCGAGTTCTTCGGGGTGCTGCTCTCCTACCCGGGCGCGTCGGGGGCGCTGCGCGACCCGTCGGCGCTCATCGCGGCCGCGCACGAGCGGGGCGCGCTGGTGGCCGTGGCCGCCGACCTGCTCGCGCTCACGCTGCTCACCCCGCCCGGCGAGCTGGGCGCCGACGCCGTGCTGGGCACCACGCAGCGCTTCGGCGTCCCCCTGGGCTACGGCGGCCCGCACGCCGCCTACCTCTCGGTGGGGGAGAAGCTGGCCCGCCAGCTCCCCGGGCGCCTGGTCGGCGTGTCGGTCGACGCCGACGGCCGCCCCGCCCTGCGCCTGGCCCTGCAGACCCGCGAGCAGCACATCCGCCGCGAGAAGGCCACGTCGAACATCTGCACCGCGCAGGTGCTGCTCGCCGTCGTCGCCGCCTGCTACGCGGTCCACCACGGCCCGGACGGGCTGCGCCGCATCGCGCAGCGCACCCACCGCATGGCCGCCGTCCTGGCCGCGGGGCTGCGCGCCGGGGGCGTCGAGGTCGTGCACGGGGAGTTCTTCGACACCGTGCAGGCCCGCGTCGCCGCGTCCGTCGAGGGTGGGGCCGACGCGGTCGTCCGCGCCGCGCACGACGCCGGCATCGCGCTGCGCCGGGTCGACGACCGCACCGTCGGCGTCGCCTGCTCCGAGGTGACGACGCGGGCGCACGTCGCGGCGGTGTGGCACGCCTTCGGCGTGACCGGTGACGTGGACGCGCTCGACGCCGGCGACGCGCTCCCGCCCGCGCTGGCCCGCACGTCGGACTACCTCACGCACCCGGTGTTCCACGAGCACCGCAGCGAGACCTCGCTGATGCGCTGGCTGCGCCGCCTGGCCGACGCCGACCTGGCGCTGGACCGCACGATGATCCCGCTGGGCTCGTGCACGATGAAGCTCAACGCCACCGCGGAGATGGAGCCGATCACCTGGCCCGGCTTCGCCGACCTGCACCCGTTCGCCCCCGAGGCCGACGCGGCGGGCACGCTGGAGCTCATCGCGGACCTCGAGCGCTGGCTCGCCGAGCTCACCGGGTACGCCGCGGTGTCGCTGCAGCCCAACGCGGGCAGCCAGGGCGAGTTCGCCGGGCTGCTCGCCATCGCGGCCTACCACCGCTCCCGCGGCGAGGCGCACCGCGACGTCTGCCTCATCCCGGCCAGCGCGCACGGCACCAACGCCGCCTCCGCGGTGATGGCCGGGATGCGCGTCGTCGTGGTCGGCACCTCGCCGACCGGCGACGTGGACCTCGACGACCTGCGGTCCAAGATCGACCAGCACCGCGACGCGCTCGCCGCGCTGATGATCACCTACCCGTCCACGCACGGGGTGTACGAGGCCCAGGTCCGCGACGTGTGCGACGCCGTGCACGCCGCGGGCGGGCAGGTCTACGTCGACGGCGCCAACCTCAACGCGCTCGTCGGCGTCGCCCGGCCGGGGGCGTTCGGCGGCGACGTCAGCCACCTCAACCTGCACAAGACGTTCTGCATCCCGCACGGCGGCGGCGGTCCCGGCGTCGGCCCGGTGGCCGTGGCCGAGCACCTGGCGCCGTTCCTGCCGGGTCGCCGCCCGGTCGAGGAGGGCGGGGTCGGGCCGGTCTCGGCCGCCCCGTACGGCAGCCCCGGCGTTCTGCCCATCTCCTGGGCCTACGTCCGGCTTCGTCGACGCGATGATCGGCATCCGGTCCGAGATCGCCCGGGTCGCGGCGGGGGAGTGGCCGGTGGAGGACAACCCGCTGCGCGGCGCCCCGCACACCGCGGCCTGCCTGGTCGACAAGTGGGACCACCCCTACTCCCGCGAGATCGCCGCGTACCCGACCGGCGCGGTCCCCGGCGTCCACGACCGCAAGGTCTGGCCGCCGGTGCGGCGCATCGACGGCGCGAAGGGCGACCGCAACCTCGTCTGCTCCTGCCCCTCGCCGGAGGCGTTCGCCGAGTAGCCCGCGCCGCACGTATCCGAGGTGTGACCCGCGGGCTCTTGCCGGTGCCGGGACGGCGCGGCGACACTGCGCCCGTCGGGGCCCGGCCGAGGATCGGAGAACCGTGGCATGAGCACTCCCGGCGGGTGGCCGCCTCCGCAGGAGCCCGGTGGCGGCCCCGCCCCGGGTCACGGGCCCGCCCCGGGTCACGGGCCCGCTCCGGGGTACGGAGGTGCCCCGGGGTACGGCCCCGGACCCGGCTCCGTCCCGGGATACGGCTCCGGCCCTGGACACGGTTCCGCCCCGGGGTACGGCGCTGCCCCGGGATACGGCGCCGCACCGGGGTACGGGCCCCCGCCGGGCTACGGCGGCGGGCCCGGGTACGCCCCGCAGGGCGGGCAGCCGCCGCCGGGCGGGAACGGGCCGCCCGGCGGGTTCGGTCCGCCGCCGGGTGCACCGGGCGGCCGCCCGCCGGGGCCGCCGCCGCGCCGGCGGTCCGGGGCGCGGACGGCGCTCATCGTCGTCGGTGTGGTCGTCGCGATCGGCGTGGCGGCCGTCGTCGGGGTGACGTGGCTCGTCTCCTCCACCGTCGGCCGGCTCGTCGGCGACACGGCCGTGGGGTGCGACCTCGTCGGCTCCGCGGACGTGGACGGCGTGCTCGGCGGCTCCTACGAGCTCGTGCAGCTCGGCGGCGGCATCGGCGACCTGGCGGGCGTGGCCCTGGACTCGCGCGTGCTCGCCCGACGAGGCCTTCTGCACCACCGGCGACGGCACCACCTCGGCAGGCGCGCTCGTGCGCCGCGGGGACGTGCTCGTCTACGTCTCCACGACCGCGGCGGGTGGCGGCGCCACCGCCGTCCCGGAGATCACCACGACCGAGGGTGGCGGCCTCGGCTTCGCCTCCGACGGCCCCAACTGCGACCTGGCCGTCCAGCTCGCCCTGCGGGTCTCCTGAGCTCCGACCACCCGCCCCCCGACCACTGGACACCCGTCAGGGCCCGGCCAGGGCCTGCTGTGATCTTCGGGTCATGATCGTCACTTCGGCGCGATCCCGGCCAGATCTGGCCGGGTTCGCGCCCAAGTGGTGATCATGGACGGGGCGCCGAGCCCGTCGAGGACCACGTCGCCCGGCCGCGCTGTCGGCCGGATCACCGGTCGGCTGCTGACCGGCACCCCTTCTCATCCACCGTCAATGAAACATTGACGCCATCGTTCCGACAACGAAACGACGACGACACACCCCGCCGAGAAGACCACGGACCCAGCGGGCCGGGGTCAGTCGAGGAGAGCCGCGCAGACCTCCAGCAGCCGACGCCGCAAGGGAGCGGCCGCGGCGGCGAAGCCGGCCTGGGCGCGGGCGTACTCGGCCCGCCCGGCCGGGGTCTCGATCCGGACGGGGGAGAGGCCGTGGGCGGAGAGGTCGTAGGGGCTCGCGCGTATGTCGAGCTCGCGGACGTCGGCGGCCAGGGCGAAGCAGTCGGCCAGCAGCTCGCCCGGGACGGCGGGGGAGAGCTTGTAGGCCCACTTGTAGAGGTCCATGGTGGCGTGCAGGCAGCC